>JAIOTL010000005.1 GCA_021106775.1 Planctomycetota bacterium
GCAGCAAAAACAACGGGTTCGATGTCGGTGATATTTAAGGGCAACGGCGCGAGATTGCTGCGAGCCTTGATAAATTTTGCCCTCGAACTGCATCGTGAAACATACACCGAGATTATTCCGCCGCACTTCGTAAACTCCGCAACATTCACCGCAACAGGTCATTTGCCAAAATTCGCTGACGACGCATATTCCATCAAGGACATGGATTATTTCCTGATTCCTACGGCTGAAGTTCCGCTAACGGGCATGCATCGCGATGAAATGCTTGATGAAAACCAGCTTCCGCTGCGGTATATGGCATACACTGTTTGTTTCAGGCGTGAAGCAGGTGCTGCGGGCAAAGACACGCGCGGATTACAACGTTTGCACGAGTTTCATAAACTTGAATTGCTTCGAATGTGTAAAGAAGAGGAGATGGACTTAGAATTTAATGGACTATTGGCAGATGCTGAGAAAACACTGAAAAAACTCGAACTTCCTTACCGCGTAGTTGACTTGTGCACAGGAGATCTGACTTTTACATCAACTCGGGTGTTCGACCTTGAAATTTATACGCCTGGGCTGGATAAATGGCTTGAAGCATCGTCATGCGGGAAATTTACCGATTATCAGGCTAGACGCGGAAATATTCGGTATAAGGATTCGAAGACAAAAAAACCAAAATTCGTAAATTTCATCAACGGTTCAGGATTGGCGATACCGCGGGTTTATGCTGCGATACTTGAACACGGCTGGAATCCCGAAGGTTTCGTATCTTTGCCCAAAGCATTGCACAAATATTACGGTAGCGACAGAATCACATAATTTTTGTGCCAAAATCAGATGTTTGCGAAAAAGCATTCAAAATTACTCATTTATAAGTTTTTTTTGAGTGTGCTCTCGATACATTCTTTCAAATCTTCGAAAGTATAAGGTTTTTCGAGTGTATGGTCGAAAACTTCAAGCTCCTTACCTCTGGAATCATCAGAATTAAACGGTATTAAACCGATTGTTATTCCTTCGAACTCGCCGTCTCTCTGAAGAATTGTCAGTAGTTCAAACATATTTTCGTCGAAATTTATGTCGATAAGCAGAACATCAGGCTTGAACTTGGTAATTCTGATCCCAAGCTCAAGGCTGTTTTTCACACTATCAATCATGTATTCCTGTTTGCCTTCGAAGTATTTTCGGAATAATACTCGTGCAACATCGTCGAGGTCAGCGAGTAAAACTTTCATTCTCGGTGAATTGAATAATCTATCTTCAGGAATGCTGTACTGCTTCATAAGGTTCTTAACCATTTCAACTGGAATTTGGTTACGTCCTGATGGAAGCTTGATTACATTGATAATGCCTTTATTTATCCAATTTCTGATTGTTTCATCTGTTACTTCAAGTATTTTGGCAAGTTGCCCTGTAGTGAATGTTTTTTTTGAGTATTTTTTTGTCATTTTTATCCTTTTTTGGCTCGTGAGAAGAAAATATTCTTTTTTGTTATTTATGATTTACTATCTCATTAAGATGCAAAATTCTTTGGTCGATTATCACCACTAAAGTAAAATTAAAAAGATTTTATACGCTATTTTCAAAGGATTTGCAAAAAGTTTTGTTTTTTCATTCAATTTGCAAAATACATAAATATTTTACCACAATAATTATATAGTCTTAAATTAACAACAGAATTTAACCAGATTATCCGCTAATAATTTTATTTTTTCCACGATATCTTGTGGTGCGATAACACAAGCATCCTTTCCGAATGATAGCACGTATCGAACTACCCAGTCATCATCTAAGATTGTAGTTTCAAAAATCACTTTCCCGTCAGATTGTAAAGTACAGATTTTTTTTCCCCATTCTTCCAAAACATAAGGTGCGACAGATTGAGAAAATTTGACTTTTATAGTACGCATTTTGCTTCTCAGGCGCGGTGGTATGTAATTTATTGGTTTTTTTGTCAGTTTCAAAAGTTCTTCAACACCGAGTTTTTCAAACTTAGTATTTTGCATTTCAATTGATTTAATTCTATCAATCTTGAATGACCTGATGTTTTGTCGAAGTTCACAAAAACCCTTCAAATACAATGAGTCTTTAATTCTTAGGATGATGTAAGGTCTGATTGTTCTGATTATGAATTTGCGTGTACTAGGCTGAAAATATTCGATTTCGATTTTATTTCCATCCGTGATGGCAGTTTTTATCATGCTTATTCGTTGTTGGATTGATTGATTTCGCTTGTTTTTTAGCACAACATAATTGAAATCTTTCATATTCTGTGATTTTGGTAAGGCTTTCTCGAGTTTTTTCCTAAGATTCAGAATTATCTCATCACTTTCGGGATTCAATGTCTGGAATTCAGCGAGTGCCATTTGCAGAGCAATATTTTCGGAAGGTGAAAGTTTTACTGGTCGTTTGAAATGCTCTACAAAATCGATGCTAAGGGCATCACCTTCATCGAAAATGCATATATAATCGGTTGGGAAATATGGAGGAACGCCGCACATCAAGAGTTTGTCAATATTTTCTCGCACCTCCTTCTCACTCTCACCCAGAAGTTCTGCGAGTTCTTCGTATTTTGTACCTGGATTCTCTTTCAGATACGAAATAATCGTCAATAATTTTTTTACTTCGTCCATTTAACCTACTTTGTTGATTTTAAGAGTTATCAACCCATTTTTGCACTATATTATGAAACTAATCTCACTTTTCGCATATCTTAGTACAATCTTTTTACTCTCACACTCACGAAATCCTCAACGTAACTTTGGTTATGCCTACGGTTTCGCTCAATCTTTGATGACAAATCTGGAATAAATCTGATTAAAATCTTGAGACTTTTTTCATACCATGCACATTAGCAATTTTTAAACCATTATCGAGGCTTCAGGTTTTTTTTTACTTCATTGTTTTTTTGCCTGATTTCGGATTTTTCCGCCTGCAATAAATTTTTAGCGAATGATATTCAACATCAAAACCAAGTTCTTCAGCAATTTCATTCTGCATTCTTTCAATTTCAGGATTTTGAAATTCAATGATTCTGCCGCTGTCAAGACAGATTATGTGGTCATGATGTTCAACATTGTAAATATATTCGTAGGTTTTGAAGCCGGTTTCAAAATCCATGCTTTCAATCAAGCAAGCATCCTCTAGCAAAGAAAGTGTTCGATAAACAGTTGCTCGAGAAATTTTGTTTTGTGAAGCATTCTTCAACACGTTAAACAGCTCTTCAGCGTTAAAATGCTTCTTTATTTTCAGGATTTTTTCAAGTATTTCGAGTCTGGGGTTTGTGAGTTTTAGTTTGTTCTTTTTCAGATAATCTGTGAATCTTTTTATTGCTTTCATGATTTACCTGACATATTCCGTTTTCAGATTCAGAATTTATTCAAACACAACCTAATCTGACGAACGCTTTTTATCCCAAAATTCCTCGATTAATCGCACAACAGCTCGTATTTGTTCCTTGGTTAACACCGATAATGCTGAATCTCGATAATAATCCTCATATAATTCAGATGACTTTTTATCAGAGGGTTTTGCGTCCTTAATCTCGCTATTTTCTGCTTTATCAATCGTCATTTTATCAAATTCATCGTCATTTGAAAATTGTTTATTCTCAAAATCACTTGTTGAAGAACTTTTTGTCTTTTGCCGTGGAAAACCAGTCATAACATCGGATTCTGCTGATTCATTAATGGCATTACTAACTTTATCATTATTTTCATTCTCAAAATTAGAATCAGGTTTCTCATGATTGTCAGATTTAGTCAATGTTTCAGCATAATGTTGTGTTGATATGGCAGTTTTTTTCTTTTGTGCAAATTTGGTGAGTAATATTCCGAATTCGTACATTAAAATCATCGGTAGCGCAAGCATTACCTGGGTTACAACGTCAGGGGGTGTCAAAATCATCGCAATAACAAAGGATAAAACAACAAAATGCTTCCTAAACCTTGAAAAACTTTGCGGTTCAAGGTCTGTTACTCTAACGATGAGCATAAGCAGAAGCGGAAGTTCGAAGATTATTCCCAGAAAAAATGTCATGATGAAGAAATATTTCAGATACGAAAGTGCTGTGATTGAAGTCTCAACGCCTGACAACGCGAAAGTGTCATTGCCGAAATTGGTGAGGAAATCAATCGAAACTGGCAATACAATGAAAAAACCGAACAATACACCAACAACAAAAAAAAACATCACGAATGGGAAAAATACGATGAAAACATGCTTTTCCCTTTCTGTTAATGCTGGTCGCATGAATTTCCAAAATTCATAAAAAGTATATGGCACACTGAGGAAAAATGCACCGAGAATCGAAATTATCAGGGTTATAACGAATTTATCGAGTACGTGAATGATTATCAGATTCCCGACATCAGGCACTCTACCGAGTATAATCGAATATGAGCGCACAGGCATGAAGACGAATCGCATGAATTCCGCGCTGAAAAACAGGAATATCAGCATGAATCCTACGGAAAGGAAGAGAATGCTTCGCAGGATACATCCACGCAAGGTTCCAAGATGATCTCCAATTGTATGAAGTTTGTCGGTTGATTGCATAAACAAGTCCGAAAAAGTATAAATTTTGTGCTATTTTTAGTGCGATAGATTAATAATATATTATCTGCAAAAATATGATAGATTTTGGAATATGTTAATAAAAATATCCACTTCAACAAGTTTATCGTTACTGACATTTGTTGTTTTCACAATATTGATATTAGGTTGCTCATCAATTGATGATGATGCACAATCAATCGGCTTGAAAACAAGGGCAGAGCTCGATGCATACTTTATTATCCAGAAAAATCCAAATGTTGACAATAAATTCGTTACACATTTTGCAAAAGTTAATCTAGTTCAAGGAAATACCGTGATTATCGGTGCGGTAACATCGGTGAATTATGATCTGCCGAACTCTCAGCGTGGTACAATTGAAGTTTTCCAGAATCTTTGGGGCACAAAACTGCAAAAGTCGATTAACGTATATTCAAGCGAAATAGGGTTTCTGGAAGCGTGTCCTGGGGAACAGCTTTTCGTTTTACGTACGTTTGCCAACAACAGCAACTCGAAAGTCATCACAAATTTTCAGCTTAACCCAGGAATACGTGAACATCAGATAAAAACCACGCGTGAGATTCTCAAGCTTGAAAATATCGAAGGCTTTCAGGCGCGAAAGAAAAATTTAGTCGAAAAATGCTTCTCTGCCCTGAAGGGTGATAATGTTTGGGTTGCCAATGCGTGGTCGTTTCAGCTTTTTCATTTCTGCAATGATTATCCTGATTATATGAAATTCGAGCATTTGGCAAAGCTGAAGAAACTTGAACTCGAATATGTTAGAAATCGCCCGTATGCCAACGAAGTGCTGAAAATACTGAAAGCAACAATAATCCTGCTGTTGAAGAATAAATTCAAGCGAATCTGGCTTGAGAGTATGTTAAATGCAAATGCTGTTGATGCGAGGAAATCTGCGGAGCTGCTCAACTTCTGGATTTCGAATTCTTACAGAAAAGCATTCGATATTGAAGACAGAATCGTCGTAAATTCGCTGATGGAATTGGTTATTAATCCGAAAATTCTCGAAATGCTGATGGATATCGAATCAAACATCAGAGAAATCCTCTCAGGCATGTAAACATGCTTTTCTTTTCGTCCCCGAATGGATGCACACAGAATTTATCAGATTTGTAGAGAAATAATACCTCCCCGAATCGAACTTCGCCTGCAGGCTCGTTCTCTTCGACTCCCCCACAAGGGGGAAGGTGGGTAAACCCACTTTTATTTTGCGTCCCTGGCAAGTTTGATTTTACCTGTTATAAGAAGTGATATACAACACACTGCAACGATGAGAATCATGAAAAATGGGAAACTTGTTAATAAGTAAAATACTAACGAGCCAGCAAAATATATTGATATTAGAAGCTTCCATCTGTTGAAATCCTCTTCTGTAAACCTCCAGGCTTCTCTCAGAATTTGTTTTTGAAGCATTTTTGAGTTATCTGTGAGTGGTAAACCGTCTGGTCTCACAGGTGTTGCAAAAGTACGGTCAGGAAAATATCTCAGTTTAAAACTTCTATAAGTTACTATTATGTAACCACCCATAATAAACCAACATAACTGAGCATATAACATTATACTGTTGGTAGTTATGGCTTTATCAAATCCGTCAATCATTACTAAAGTTTAACCTAATACACCCATAGCCATATATATAATACCGATGATTAAGCGTTGTTTTGGTGTTTGTCGTTTCATTTCTCATTCTTTCAAATATTTTCCATGTTCAGTTTATTGAATCATGTGCATCCTGTCAATTCTAAACGAATCTACCCGATATAATAAAAAAACCTGCATTTGTAACAATGCAGGTTCAAATTTTTGTATAGTAATATTTGGTGATTTAGCGTTTGGAGAACTGGAAACCGCGTCTGGCACCATGACGACCATATTTTTTACGCTCTTTCATGCTGCCGTCACGAGTCAGATGTTCATTTTCTTTCAAAGTCTTCATCATTTCTTCGTCATTATTGCCCGCCTTGAGAATCGCTCTTGCGATGCCGAGTCTTGCAGCACCAGACTGTCCGGTGATTCCACCGCCATTGACTTTAATCCAAATATCATAATCTTTGCGAGTATCCGTATCATTAAGTGGCATTGTTACGGTATTCTGATGGTCCAATCGCGGGAAGAAAACCTTGTAATCCTTTTTATTTACGATGATTTTTCCGCTTCCAGGTAAAATTCTGACACGTGCCACCGACGATTTACGTCTGCCTACACCCCAGATAAATTCAGCCTGCGATTTATCATCACTTTTTTTCTCTACTGTTGCTTTTTTTGTCGGCTCATCTTTTTTTTCTAATTCGTCAGCCATTTATATTTCTCCTTATATTTTATCATATGGGAAAGGTTGAACTTCCTGCGCTTCGTGGGGATGCTCATTACCGACATAAATTTTCAGCTTTTTCATCATCTGACGCGCAAGTTTATTCTTGGGCATCATTCGCTGAACCGCAAGGCGCAAAATTTCACCGGGTTTTCTTTCCATCATTCTCTGGAAATTAATAACCTTCAAACCGCTCTGATAACCGGAATAACGAGTATAAGTCGAGTATTCCGCCTTTTTGCCTGTAACCTTGATTTTCTCAGCATTTACGACGACGACATAATCGCCGACATCGATGTGTGCCGTATACTGCGGCTTATTCTTGCCCATTAAAACGCGCGCAATTTGTGATGCAAGTCTGCCCAATATTTGTTCATTGGCATCAACGAAGTACCATTCTTTCTTGACTTCGCCAGTTTTTGCCTGGTATGATTTATCCATAATTTTTCTCGTCGGTAAGTTGAAAGTTTGCACTTATACTTTATTCAATCGGAAAATCAACACTTCTTTACAGAAAGTTAATAAATTTCTGATTTTGATTAATTTTATGCTGTATGTTGAAAAACATAAAACCAAGTACGTGAACTTGTCCGATAAATGCTTATATTAAAACTGAATTTAAGGGATATATATGGATTTTTTACAAAATTTCAGTAAAATTCCAAATCTTTTACATTTTTGAAGTAGTACTAAATGTTTATACGCAGTTTTTTGACTATTCAAAAATGTATGTTGTGCCGACTTGGACGCAGCAGCTTGCAATATAAAACAATAACGGTGAGAAAATGAGTAATTTTAAGAAGGTTGATACTAAAACCAATTTTATCGAGTTAGAGCATAATATTTTGGAGTTGTGGAAGCAAAAGCGGGCTTTTAGTGAGCTTGTGAAGATGCAGCAGGAGCAAAACCGACCGCGATGGTCATTCCTTGACGGACCAATCACTGCAAACAATCCCATGGGTGTGCATCATGCTTGGGGAAGAACATATAAGGATGTTTTCAATCGTTTTTACTCGATGATGGGTTTTCAACTCAGGTATCAGAACGGCTACGACTGTCAGGGCTTATGGGTTGAGGTTGAGGTTGAAAAGCAGCTTGGATTCAAGACGAAGCGCGATATTGAAACTTTCGGCGTAGATAATTTCGTACAGGCATGTAAAGACAGGGTAATAAAGTATTCGAAGATACAGACCGAGCAGTCTATTAGACTTGGATACTGGATGGATTGGGATGATTCGTATTACACGATGACAGACGAAAATAATTATACAATCTGGAATTTCTTGAAAAAATGTCATAACCGGAACTTCATATACAAGGGTGTTGACGTTATGCCTTGGTGCCCACGCTGCGGTATTGGGCTATCGCAGATGGAGATGCATGAAGGATACAAAAACGTTGCCCATCGTGCGATTTTCGTTCGTTTTCCCTTAAAAGGTCGTGAAAATGAGCATCTTTTCGTGTGGACAACCACGCCGTGGACACTGACATCAAACGTCGCATGCGCGGTGAATCCTGATTTAGTTTATCTCAAGGTTAGGGCGAAAAGTGATGATGCTATCTATTATTTTGCACAGGGATGCTTTGATTTTCAACGTCAAGAGGAAGAATATAAAAGCAATGATTGGCCTAAAAATACACCTAAGCTGATAACACTTAAAAAAATGTTCGAAAAACATCTCGAAGGTTACGAGATAATGGGCGAAGTGCTTGGTAAGGATATGGTCGGCTGGGAATATGAGGGACCATTCGACGAGATGCCGGCACAGCAAAGAAACAGCGGACATCCGTTTGAAAACAAAGATTTACCAGACAAAAATGGTGTAAATTGCCACCGAGTTATTGAATGGAATGAAGTGCAGGCAGACGAAGGCACCGGAATCGTACATATTGCACCCGGCTGTGGCGGTGAAGACCATGAACTCGGTAAGGAATTCGGACTTGTTGACATTGCTCCGCTTGATGAATCCGGGATTTACATCGACGGTTTCGATTGGCTGACGGGTAAATCTGCGCAGGACAACGAAACAACAGATGCAATTCTCGAAAGTCTCAAGAATAAGAAAGCACTTGTACACATTGAGCGTTATCCTCACAGGTATCCGCATTGTTGGCGCTGCAATACCGAACTTTTGTATCGCCTCGTCGACGAATGGTACATCGACATGAGCTGGCGCGACGAAATCAAGGAAAACGCAAAAAAAATCCATTGGTTTCCCGACTGGGGACTCGATCGCGAACTCGACTGGCTGACAAACATGCGCGACTGGATGATCTCGAAAAAGAGATACTGGGGGCTTGCACTGCCAATCTGGGTCTGCAATGACTGCGAAAACTTCGATGTTATTGGTGGAATCGAGGAATTGCAGGAAAAAGCAGTCAGTGGAATCGAAGAAGTGCTTGAAAACTCGCCACACAAATCCTGGATTGACCATGTAATTATAAAATGTGAAAAATGCGGTAAAGATATGCACCGTATTCCAGATGTCGGTAATCCCTGGCTTGATGCGGGTATCGTACCGTATTCGACTACAAAATATAACACCGACCGCGAATATTGGAAAAAATGGATTCCCGCTGACCTCGTGTTGGAATGCCTGCCCGGACAATTCCGCAACTGGTTCTACGCTCTGCTTTCGATGTCAACCATGATGGAAAATATCGAGCCTTTCAAACGCCTGTTCGGACACGCTCTTGTTCGCGATGAGCATGGTCATGAAATGCATAAGTCAATTGGAAATGCTATATGGTTTGAGGATGCAGCAGAAAAGATGGGTGTTGACGTTATGCGCTGGATCTACTGCCGTCACAACCCTGAACATAATCTGAATTTCGGCTACACAATCGGAGACGAAATCAGAAACAGAGTCTTTTTAACACTCTGGAATTCCTATGCTTTTTTCACAAACTATGCTGTCCTCGATGATTTTAACCCAAATGATAATTATGTTGAAGTAGAAAAACGTCAGCTTATCGATAAATGGATACTTTCAGACCTTCAACTTCTTGTAAAAGCGTTCAGAGAAGGGCTTAGTGACCTCGATATCATGAAACCCATTAGAATGGCAGAGCGATTCATCGATAATCTCTCAAATTGGTATATCCGTAGAAACCGCCGTCGGTTCTGGCGCGGAGCAAACGAAAAAGATACTGACAAACAAGCTGCCTATCTTACGCTGTACGAAGTTCTAACAACGATTGCAAAGATTCTTGCACCGATTATTCCTTTTATAACAGAGGATATGTACCAGAATCTAGAAAAAACACAGTTGAAAGATGTGCCGATTTCAATACACCACTGTAATTATCCCGAAGTTACTGAGAGTTTAATCGACGAGAATCTTTCGCTTGGCATGAATCTGCTAATCGACATCGTCTCTGCTGGCAGAAGTGCGCGCAACAAGAAAAAACTCGGTATTCGACAACCTTTGAGTGAAATCATTATACTAAGCGATTTTGAAGCAATTCGCGCAGCAGCTCAGGA
>JAIOTL010000266.1 GCA_021106775.1 Planctomycetota bacterium
AAAAACGAACAAAGATTTGCGATGATTGCAAATCGACAGTGTGTTTGCGAATCACCTATGGAAATCAGGAGATTGCGACGGTCGTTACACTCCCTCGCAATGACAGTCATCGTCAGCAATGACAGGCAAGGATGCCTGTCCTACAGCGTGTAGTTAGTGAAATAGCTTGACACAAGCAGTTGTATGATTGCAGTTCGTCCATATTTGTTGCAGAATCGATTTCATAGCAAATTAATAGCAAAGTACATTAAATTTATCTGCATAACGCCTGCAAAACGCTAAGGATGCAGGCATCCATTTCTTTGCGTCCCCTGTGCCTATTTCACCGAATTTATTGGTTTCATCGAGAAAGTATCCTTTCTCATTCCTGAGCTACCGACAATGTGCGAAATTAATGTCATCGACCAATAGACGACTGCGAATTACATTTTTCGGAGTTTTTTCGCAATTACGTCTTCAATTATGTTGAGAGATTCATCAATTTCTTCGCGAGTCAACTGCGATGAAACAGAAATCCGGAACCTGCGAGAATGTGCTGGCACCGCTGGAAAATCAACCGGCTGTAAAAACAATCCGCGAAGTTGTATTTTGGTTGCAAGTTCAATGAGCAATTCACCTGAAGAGCCAATGATTATCGGAATCACCTGAGATTCTGAATTCCCGATGTCCAGATTCATTTCCAGAAGCTTTTCCTTGAAATACGCGATGTTTTCCCAGAGTTTATCGCGCAAACTTGAGTCGCGGGTAGCAATTTCAAGGGATTTCATCAGACCTGCAATTATTGGTGGTGATGGTGCACATGAGAAGAAAAACGGCGAAGCATAACATTTGATGTAATTGAGAATCCGAGCGTTCGAGCAGATAAATCCACCGACACCTCCAAATGATTTGCTAAATGTGCCGAAAGTGATGCCAATTTTATCCTCCAAACCAAAATGCTCTGCGACACCTCGACCGTTTTTACCGAACATCAACGTGGAATGTGCTTCATCAATAAGAATCGGCGCGTTGTATCGCTCACAGACTTCGCTGATTTCCGGAAGCTTAACGAGGTCGCCATCCATAGAATAAACACCCTCAATACCCACAAGCGCCCGTTTTCCCTTTGTCCTGGCAAGTACCCTATCGAGTGAATCAGCATCATTGTGGTCAAAAGTAAGAATTTTCGCACCCGAAAGAGTCCCGCCGTCAACTAAGCTTTTATGCGCTTTCTCATCAATAACGAAAAAATCTCCCTTTCGCAATAATCCCTGCACAGTACCGAGATTACCTGCAAGACCGCTTGAGAATAGCACACATGCTTCCTTTTGCTTGAATTTTGCCAGCTTCTCAGCAAATTGCTTATGGATATCGAAAGTACCAGACAAATATGGTGCGCCTGATGCTCCAAGCCCATAAATCTCAAGTGCTTCACGTGCTGCCTCTAAAACTTCGGGATGCGTCGAAAGTCCGAGATAATTGTATGAAGTCAGGTTGATTATTCGTCTTTCTTTGCCGTCAATACCGCTTTTGATTCGAGTTGTAGTTTTCGGTGCAGATATTAACTGCTGCTCAAACAGTCTCATTCCCATCTGTACATCAGGATTGCTTATCCATTCAGTGAAATCTTCTGGAGGCTCAAGGATGTTAGGATTGTCTGTGTAATGAAAATCAGCTAGACTAAATCTCAGATTATTATTTGACATATTTACATACTTTCCGCCAAAGTCGAATACATCGCATGTTGGCTAAATATATGTATGATATTGTTATTTTTTATACTGCATGAATTTCTCTGCAAGTTGGTTTATTGTCGAAATCTCAGCAAGTTCAGACCGAGGGATTTTTATTTTTAATTCGCGCATTGACCCAGAAATAACTTCGATTATATCCAGACTGCTTGCACCCAAATCTTTTATCGATTCACTCTCGTCAATGTCATTAATCTCTACATCATCAAGGTTGTCAACAACGTGCTTCTTGATAATTTTGATAATTTTCTCTCTTTTCACTTTTCCTCCAACTTTTGCTTCGCGATAAATATTACCCTTCATACGATTCTAATCAAACATAAACTTCAAACAAATTTTGCTTGAAAGCAAATTTTATAGAAAAACAGAAATTGAATCACATAATTTTAATGAAGATTGATATTCTTCTATTACTTTCACAAGTTGCCCGTGTATATATTATTCAAACTCAACAAATTTCATAGGAAATACAACATGGAAAAAAGTCATAGCAAAGAGGAGGTGCAGAATCTGAATCATTGGGATGCAATCGCACCTGTACATTATAATGCGTATTACATCAAACCATTGTTTGAGCCTGATGGGATCTGCCTTGATGACATTCAAGTAAATGAGCTTGGTGACATTTCGGGTAAAAGCCTGCTTCATTTACAATGCCATATCGGAACAGACACTCTTTCGCTTGTCAGATTGGGAGCAGAAGTTACAGGTGTGGATTTTTCGGAGAAATCAATTGAACTAGCGCGCCAACTTTCGCAGGAAACTGGAATCAAAGCGAGATTCATACATTCAAACATTTATGATTTGCAGGATAAACTCAACGAGCAGTTTGATTTTGTTTACACTTCGCAGGGTGTGCTTTGCTGGCTTAGAGATATTAATGAATGGGGTCGAATTGTGGCGAGACATCTCAAGCCAGGCGGGACTTTTTACATCATGGAGAGTCATCCCATCAGACACATTTTTGATGATGAAGCATCCGAGGATTTGAAAGTGATTCACAAATATGCTCCTGACACTAATCCAACATTATGGGAAGGCGAGCATCCTGATTATGCGGATAAATCGTTTGTTGTGAAATCATCAACGTATGAATGGTCATGGACTGTGAGTGATATTCTGAATAGTTTAATTAATGCAGGAATGCAGGTTGAGTTTTTCAACGAGTACAGCAAATTATTTTTCAAAGGTTTTCCGTGGATGACACAGGATGAAGAAGGCTGGTGGATTCTACCCGGGCATGAAGACCACATACCATTGACATTCACAATAAAATGCACAAAAAAAGCTTAGTCATGGAACAAAATGAAAATGTGTGTATCTGACATTTTGTTCTATAATACTTCAATAATTATTCGGAAATTCGTGAAAGGCAATAAATGGACTTAGCACCTCAACTTTTAGGTTTTATTGAAGTGAATAATCTCGGTATTTCAATCTTTTGTATTGCTGCCGGTATTTTAGGGCTTTATTACGGTGCGGAATTCCTCGTTAAAGGTTCATCAAGGTTGGCAAGAGCATTTGGGGTAAAACCTCTGGTAATTGGATTGACTCTCGTCGCGTTTGGTACGAGTACACCTGAACTCATGGTGTCAATTGTATCTGCGTTCGGAAAAACCAGCAGCAACGGTCTTGAAGCATCGCTTGGAAACGTGGTCGGCTCGAACATCGCCAACATCGCGCTGATTCTCGGAACAACAGCATTGATTATGCCGTTTAGCGTGAAAAAGCGCACAATGCGAGTCGAGTTCCCGTTTATGATAGCATTTACAATTGTTTTCTGGGTGCTTGCTTTTATCGGACATGGTTTGAACATCGTTGACGGAATAATTCTGCTTTCCTGCTTTGTTGTTTTCATCCTTTACTGCATATTTACAGGAAAAAGCGATGAATTGGACATTCCTAAAGACAAAAATTTCATTGCGAATTCGATTTTTACTTTTCTGGGTTTGATTTTTCTTGGAGCAGGCGGAACTACGCTGGTTGAGGGTGGATATTACATCATGCATGTCGAAATGGAGATTTCACCTGAGATTATAGGTCTTACGTTGTTTGCGTTTGGTACATCGCTTCCAGAGCTTGTAACGTCAGTGGTTGCTCAGCTTAGGGGGCATACGGAAATTTCCGTCGGAAATGTTCTGGGTTCAAACATATTCAATCTTGCCCTTGTTATGGGTATTATGGCATTGCTGGTTGGGATTCTTCAACCTGAAATCGAAACACCGAAACCAGTTGATGACGATGTAAAGATTTCTAAAAGCGATGACGGCTTGAAAAAGCTCAGTAAGCTCGATTCACACAAAGAAACACCAAGTAAAGAACTGCCAGCAAAAGAATCTGCTTCTGAAAAGACAAAACAAACGGATGTAGAAGTGCAGAAAATAACACAGATACCTGCGAATCATAATACACTTATCTGGAATTTCAGCGTGATGATGTTTTTCTCGTTGTTGATCGTTGCGCTTTTATTTTTTAGACGCAAGAAAATTCAAACTGAAAAAATTCAGTCAAACGGGCTGAAAACCAAGGATTTCACAGTTATGTTGACGAAGGAAGGCAAGGAATATATCAGACCTTTAAGGCTTGGCAGACTTTCCGGCTTGATTCTGCTTGTACTTTACATCTCATACATTGTCTGCCTTTTTACTTTCAAAGGTTGGGCACCGTGGAACTACGACGCAGATAAGCAACCGATTCATCAGCAATATTCCATCGATAAATAATTTTCCTTACGAGGATTGACTCACTTGATTGTCCTTTAGAACGTAACGTAGTATAGTGAAGAATCCAGGAAAAGAAAAATACTGGATTCTTCGCTTCGCTCAGAATGACAACGGGTGTTTTCTCAAAGAAATTTAATAATTCTTAGATATCAAACTTCTGGGTCGAAATCATCATCATCATCGGGTTCTGGTTCAGGCAAACCTTTGGCACGTCTGCGTTTTTCCGCTTCACGCATCCAGGTGTGTGATTCCTCATATTCCTCATCTTCCAGAGCGTCCTCGATTTCGTATGCATCGACGATGGGTTTCAGACGTTTGCGTTTGAAAAGATAT
>JAIOTL010000470.1 GCA_021106775.1 Planctomycetota bacterium
AAAATAGCTTTTTATTCATATCGGGATGGAAATCCTGAAATTTATGTTATGAATGCAAATGGTTCGAATCTAACAAGATTAACAAATAATTCTGCAGATGACTATTATCCTGTTTGGTCTCCTGATGGAACAAAAATGGCTTTTATTTCAAAAAGAGATGGAAATAGTGAAATTTATGTTATGAATGCTGATGGTTCTAATCAAACTAATTTATCAAATCATCCTGCAATTGATTATGGTTTTGTTTGGTCTCCTGATGGAACAAAAATGGCTTTTATTTCAAAAAGAGATGGAAATGGTGAAATTTATGTTATGAATGCTGATGGTTCTAATCAAACAAATTTAACAAACAATCCTGCATGTGATTATTGTCCTGCATGGAAACCAAACTAATTCAACTCACAAATTATCTACCGACGCCGAAATATTTGAAACCTGCCTGCTCCCAGGTTTTCGGGTCGAGAATGTTTTTACCGTCGAAAACAAACGGCATATGCATGCGCTTGAAAACTTCTGCAGTGTCAATATCGCGATATTGCGCCCATTCCGTGCCGATGATTAATGCGTCCGCGCCATCACAGCAATCAAGCGGATTTTCGTGATATTCGATATTTTTAATGTCAAGCTCGCGTTTTGCGTTCTCAAGTGCTTTGTAGTCCTGCACACTGAGGTTTACACCAGCATCTGCAAGCTTTTTGATGAGTTTTACTGCTGGCGAATCGCGCAGGTCATCCGTCTCAGATTTAAACGCAATTCCCCAGACCGCAATCTTTTTGTCCTTGAGTATCCAGAGTTCCCGTTCAATTTTTCGGAAAAACCATGCAACCTGATTCTCGTTTGTCCGATGTGTTGCTTCCATTAGAGTTCCGTCAATGCCTAAGTCTTTTGCCATCTTAGCAAACGCAGGTGTATCCTTTGGGAAACAACTCCCGCCGTAACCGATGCCAGCTCTTAGAAACTCAAATCCGATTCTATCATCATGCCCGATGCCCTGCACAACCTCGTCCACAGACGCGCCGATTTCATCGCAAACCTGCGCAACCATGTTGATGAATGAAAGTTTCATCGATAAAAAACCGTTTGCAGCATATTTCACAATCTCTGCAGATTCAGGTCGCATAACGAGGAATTTGCTGTTTGCTGTGTCAATAAACGGCTGATAAACTTCCTGCATTATTTTGCTCGCTCTATCATCGCGCGAGCCGATGACGATGCGGTCAGGCGACATTGCCTGAATCATCGCTTTGCCTTCCTGCAAAAACTCCGGATTCGACACAACGGAAAACTCGATTTTACTCTTGCTGTACCGGCGTATTGTTTCCTCGACCTTACCTGCTGTTTTCACCGGTACAGTTGATTTGTCAACGATGACCTTGAATTCACCATTTTCCAGATGTAAAGCAATATCCCGGGCAACCTGCTCGACATAAATCATGGACAAAGTTCCGGTTTTCTGGTCAAAAGGCGTTCCGACGCAAATGAAGATAACATCGCTTGTTTTAACAACTGTACTGAAATTATCGCTGAATTTTAATCTGCCGCTTTTCAGGTTTTTCGCGAAAAAATTATCAAGCTCAGGCTCGTAAATCGGTACAATGCCATTTTTCAGGCTTTCCATCTTTTCTTTCTCTATGTCAAAACCGATAACGTTGTGCCCGACCTCAGCAAGCGAAACACCGGTTGTCAGTCCGACATATCCGAGTCCGATAATTCCAATGTTTTTCACTATATCTCCTTGATTAATGAATCGTGATAACACTTTCAATTGTCTATTGAATTATGTCAAATATATTATTGCCGTTAATTTCAAAGTAAAGAATCTTCCAGCCGATGTTGTCCGCTTCCCAGATAATGTAAATTTTAATCTCAGAAGGTATTACAAGAGACTTATCCTCAATTCCAGAAAGTTTTTTGATACTGTCGTGAACAAGTTCACTCTTTTTAATATCTCGTATTAATTTTCCCTGAAATTCAGTATGACCTCTGCCAATCTGGTATTTTCCATCCAAATCATACTTGAAATTCAACTCAGATGTAATTGATACAAAAAGGTAGTTGCGGAATAGGAAATCGAAAGATTTAACGAATTTTGAGCCAAGTTCATATTTTTGAAGGAAAATATTCTGTGTACCTGCAAAAAGGTTGTCTGAAAATAGCATCCCAACTTCAGATGCATTTCCCACAAGAACCGAATTTTTCATGCTGAAGAATTCGCCGACAGGTTCAATTGCCGGCAAGTCGCTGACAAAGTTTCTCTTTGGCGGCTCCGTACACCCGTATTGCGAAAGCAAAATCAGCAAACAAATGAAAAATAAGCAACCCTTCAGCTTTTGTTTGCAACACTGGTAATAGGACAAGTAAACATGCGATTTTTTTTGACCTGCAAAGCTGACCTCAATTGCTTTACATGCTGTATGCAAAAAAAGCAGCCCTGCCTGCCCTATTTTCAATGCCGTGAGTAAAAACAGGTTTACCTGTGATGGAAATGTTATAATTAATCTGGTTACAGACACGTTCCACCTTCGTGTTTTTGGGAATTTTAGAGTAAACCAAAGCCCGAGAATAGTTTATAATATAATAAATATAGAATATGACGAGGACAATATGACCATATTTTTTCAGCCTTACGAATTATATCGAGTAATAAATCTCAGCGATAATCAGAACAAGATTAAAATCCCGGAAGGCATTAATGTGCTTTATTTCAAGGGCAAGAATCTGGATAAACCTGAATTTATCAATTCTGGCGAAACAGTAAAGTACAAGAACGGAATGCTGCATTGTTTCCGAAAAACTCCTTTTGAGCTGTCAACTCGAATGAATAATCTGAAAACATTGAACGGCTATGATTTAACTGTTGATATGCAGATTCGGCTTGAGGTTACTCAGAAAGAATACAGCAATCACGCTGATTTCATTGCGACAATTGTTAACAATCGTGACAAAATCAAAGTTAGTGACATTGAAACGTACATTTTTCCTGAATTTAGGCGTGCTTTGGAAGATTTCGCCAAGACCAGAAATGTCTCTGAAATCGTGGAAACAGACCTTTTGCCGAAAATCGAAGTTTATCTGAGAAGTCAGCTCAATCGAATACTTATATCTTCCGGGCTTGAGTTTCTGGGCATAACAAGGGCTTTGTTTCATTCGGATGAGTACAATAAGCTGAAATTTAACGATGCTGAAATGTTAAAAGAGCAGGAATTTCAACAACAAAACAAAGAGATGCGCGATATATGGGACAAAATTGAAAAGGACGAATCACTAGAAAAACACGAGTTCGAAGCATTCATGAAAGAGCTTGAGCACAAAAAAATCATTCATGAACTAAAACATTCGAAGGAACAATACGACGAAGCGTTAAAAAGCGAGGAAGCGTATAAAACGTATGAGGAACAGAAATTCAATATGCAGAACGCGCTTGAAAAACTGGAACTTGATAAGCAGTTGTCCCTGGATAGGAAAAAATTTCAGGAAAGACTCGAACAAGCAAAAATTGCTCTGCGCACGCTTGAAAATGCACCAACCGAATATTTTGTCTCATTAATCGAAGACGAGAAATTACGTGCGAAACTCTACGAAGAGTTGATTTTGCAGAAAATGACTCCAGAACAGCTAAAACTCAAGAAATTCCCTGAAATCGATGAGCGAGTTGACAGGAAACTGCGCGATTTCTACGAAAAAATCAAAAATGAGATAAGCAAAGGATTTCAGAAAACGATTGAACCTGGATTGCAGGACAATGCTGATATGCCGATCATCACAATTGCTGATGTAAAAAGACGGACGAAACGGGTTCTACTGCCAGTGAATCGGAAGGTTTTTGCATATCAACCAGGTTCGCTTGCTGGGGTAGAAACACCAAAAGAAACCTATGATTTCCAGAATTTTGAGCTTGGCTCAATTCGGTCTGTGAGTGTTATCAAGATGAATGGTGAGGATATGCTTGTTGCGGGTGCTCGCAGGGGTGTTTATATAACACCGATGTTTGATTCCACTCGAAATGAATCCACTAAGAAGATTCGCAGATATGCTCTATACACATCGAAAGACTTCGAAGGCGGTGTAAATTCGGTTGCACATATGCATGATTTTCTATGGTGTGCTCATTCGGAGGCAGGACTTCAGCGTATTTGCGTCGGAATCGAGGACATGCTGGCGGTTCCTGTGTTGCGCGAGATAACAGAGAAGGCACGAACTATTCGGGGTATCACGCGGTACAAGAATCAGCTATTTTTCGCTGCGGATAATAATATTTACTCGTTTACACCAGAAACCGACGGTGGAATCAAACAAGAACCGATAAAATATGAAGGTGCGACTGATGAAATCACGAGTTTTGTGATTTCCGAAAGTAAAGGTTCAATCACCGCTGGCACACGTTCGGGTTTAATGCTGCGCTGGGACATAGGTAATCCCTACGTTGCCCTTAAACTGAAAAAACAGAATAATACCGTGTACATGCTGAAACCCTTGAATATTGCATCCATCGAACACATGATTTTCGGCAATAAACAGACAGGCGCAATTGCCATGACAATTAACAACGATGTGCTTGATATGCAGGTCGTGTACAAATGCAAAGATAAAATTCGCTGGGTCGACGGTGCCGATGATTTCATTTTCGGCACGACATCGGATTTGAATGCTGTAAATATCTGGTATTGCGAAGATATTGAGCATGTAATCTGGCGCATTGTTCCCGGCGGAAAGATACAGGATATCTGCCTTTGGACGGAGACAACGGTGTAAATATGGATAAACCTATCAATCGAGTCGGTATTGTCGGCGGAAGTTTCGACCCGCCGCATTTCGGGCATCTCGAACTTGCTCAGACAGCCCATAAGGCGTTCGGGTTTAGCAAAGTTCTGATGCTTTTAACTCCGGAACCACCGCATAAAACCGAAAATTCATTATCAAATTACAAACATCGCCTGAATATGCTGGGTTTACTTATCGAAAACAATCCGAAACTTGAAGCCTGTACAATCGAATTCGAACGTCAGGGACCGCATTACACACTCGAAACTATACGCATGCTGAAGCAGAGAAATCCTGAAGTTGACGAATACTGGCTTATCGTCGGTTCGGACACTTTCAAAAACTTACATACTTGGTATAAACCCGAAATTCTTCTGAGGGAAGTTAAATTCTGCGTTGCAGCGCGTCCTGAATTCGACATCGATTATGTTTCAGCGTTGAAAGAAATCGCAACTTTTGAGAAAATCGATGAAATTAGACGGAATTTGATTCCAATGAAACCGAAAGACATTTCATCAACCGAAATCCGCAGAATTTGTGCAAAAGGACAACGGACAACAGGCATGACCTTTGAGAGCATAATCGATTATATATTTGAGCATAATCTTTACATAAATCGATAATTCGCTATGATTGCAACCTTAACTATTTTGGTTGTCATCCAGAAATAATGCTTTGTCATTCCCAACTTGATTGGGAATCCAGCGGAAGTGCGACATATTATTGAATTTCTGGATTCCTGCTTTCGCAGGAATGACATAGGGGACGTAAAGAAAATTGGTTTTACCCAGCTTTGCGTTGCTCAGAATGTTATGTAAACCGTTAGATGTTTATCAATACTTATCACTTTACCCGCGAATTAAGAGTAAACGTTGCATGGCAAAAGTTATTGACGTAGAATTAAATTATAAACCATGGGTTT
>JAIOTL010000202.1 GCA_021106775.1 Planctomycetota bacterium
TTTACCCGTGATTTCAGGTCTAGGAACTTTCAATAGAACCTGGATAGGAGTTGTCGCGCGTTTCAGAAACAACAGCGCAAATGCTGTATCAGCTAAATTATTGGCATCACCGGGTGTTGTACCCACAGCCCATCTGCCATCCTTACTCTGATGCGAAACAAGATGACGTGCACCGAGAACATACCATGCACGTTTGCCAAAAAACTCAAGCTGCGCCAGAACACCGACACGCTCAAGTCCATAAAGATAATAATAATGCCAGCCGAAATTCCTTTTCTGTGAGTCGATGTTCGCTTCAATCGTGAAATAATGAGCAAGCCAGGCGATACCGTCGTTGATTGATTTATCGATTTTCTCTTCAAGTTTTTTGTTTTTAGGAAGAATTTTCGCAGTGTATAGTTCACTTTTTGCGGTAATCAACGCTGCCAATCCACTTGTTGTCATTGCACTAGTCGATGGATGATGCTTGTCGCGTTTAGGCAGATATCCCCAACCTCGAGCATAATCGAATCCTGGATCTTTGCGATAACTTTCAGGAAAATGATATTTGCCGGTTTTCGGGTCTTGTGCTGGTGGAGTTCTTTTTACTTTCGGACCTTTAGGGTCTTGAGTTCTGATATAATAATCACAAACCTGCTCCCATACTTTCGGGTTTTTAATGTGAACACCCATGCGTGAAGCAGCCTTTAATCCAAGAACAGCATATTGTGTATTAGAATTGTCAACAAGCGAGCCATCTTGCGCTGGTCCCGGATAACGCCAGGCACCATCTTTTGCATTGCTTTGCGGATTTCTTGTTTGGTTGGCAGCTTTCTGTTGTTCTCCCAGCCAATTGACCATCTCACGAATCCAGTCGAGATCAGGACGTTTGATGTGTTTTTTATCAACATCGATTTCAGTTTTTTTCTTCTTTGTGATTTTCTTGGTGTAATACGCTTCCAAGAGCATCAAAGTTACGCCGATACCATAAGTTCTTCTACCGTCAACTTCCAGAACCCCTGCACCAAATTGGACTCTACCACTTCTTTGTTTGAGCTCAGCATATTTCTTCCTTAGCCATTCGATACTTTTATCCACAGAATGTTGACATTTCATTCTCTTATTAATTTCAGCAAGCCCTTGTTTCTTCAGGTGCTCCAGTCTTTTCTTTCCATAACCGTCGAGTTTCCCTTTTTTGTCTTCTTTTTCCAGCTTTTTTATTTCACGTTTCAGATCCTTATCATCTCCTTCATACAAACCCATCATAGATTTCTTGATTGCAAGTGCAGGCAGTGCTGTCCCACCCATCGGATAAAACATTACACCCTGACCTGATTTATTATATAGCTCGTAATGCCCGTCAGATTTCTGCTGAGTTAGAAGCCATGCAACGCCTGTGTCAATTGCAATGTAAATCTTTTTGGCAAGTCCTTCAGCATCCTTGCCGAATCTCCTCAAAAGCTTGTCAAGAGCATCTTCACCTTCTCTTGCTTCATCAGCACCCTGCCCCTTGGATAGCACATTTTGAACGGGTATAAACGATAACATTATGAAGCAAAGAACGCTGATTAATAGTAAATTCCTCATTTTATCCTCGAAACGTTTGCGTTATTGTGATATTTATTATTAAATTCTCAACATCCTGAATTAAACACTTGAAGCAAATAATTAATCAAAACTATACAAAACATAACAAAATCGAAGCATTATATCTCACATCATTTTTGAATTTTGTTTAATTTTCATTACTACAAAGTTTTACTTGTAAAAATCACTTGAAATTTTAAACTCACAATCTCAATTCCATCAACCAGCATAAAAAACATTGAATAATCAGTCTAAGGAGTGAAAAATGGCAAAAGATCCTGGAAAAAAAGAGGAGAAAAAGAAAAAGCAGTCGGATTCAAAAGAGAATGAGAACATAGATAACAATAAGCCTGAGGAAAAAGAAAAATTCGTATGGGTTGACGACAAAGGCAGAAAACCGATTCAATATCTTATGCCTATCTACATTGGTATCGGTGCATTCCTTCTTATCATATGGATATTCATTTACATTTTTGCGATTCAGCCTGCATGGACAGATTTTGAAAAATCGAAGGAACCCGGCTTGGATATTGAAATAATGCCTAGTGAAGTTCAAACAAAAAACAACCATTGAAATTACATTGAACACTTGATGAATTGCAATTGTTAAAAAATATGGAATTGTGCTTGATTTAATGATGCTACGTATTGACATTGGCACGAAGTTTGATAGTTTGCTTCACATTAATATTTTGGCGGCCCTATCGTCTAGCTAGGTTAGGACACAAGATTTTCATTCTTGGAACAGGGGTTCGAATCCCCTTAGGGTCACCACGAATTTTTGGACGCATTTGCGTCCTTTTTTCGTTTAAACATTCCGTTTTTATTTCGCATACATTTCAATGAGTTAAATAATTGTTTGCTAAATTGGTAATGTATTCCATAATCTCATTCATCAATCTCAAAATTTATAATTTTTCAATCTATGAACCGATTAAGGAGGAATGTATGTCAACTGATGAAAAACCAAATGTCGAAGAAAGGCTGAAAAAAGCACAGCAACCCAGCATCGATGCTATGAAAATGCATCCGTTCTACAAGGGCAAAGTTGAGATTGTACCCAAATGCATCATCCGAGATTTCAACGATTTCGCCATCTGGTACACCCCAGGAGTTGCAAAACCCTGCCTTGATATTAAGGATAATCCTGAAACCGTTTTTGAGCATACAAATAAATCGAATTTTGTTGCGGTTATTTCAGATGGTTCAAGAGTTCTCGGCCTTGGAGATATTGGACCTGAAGCAGGCATGCCTGTTATGGAAGGCAAGGCACTTTTGTTCAAATATCTCGGAGGTGTTGACGCATTTCCGATTTGCATTGCTGAGAAAGACCCTGATAAAATCATCGATTTATGTTTGGCTCTCCAACCGACTTTCGGTGGATTCAATCTTGAAGACCTTTCACAGCCCAAATGCTTCAAGATTCTCTATACATTACGCGAGAAAGCACATATTCCTGTTTGGCATGATGACCAACAGGGTACAGCAGCAATTATTTATGCTGGCTTGATTAACGCAGTCAAACTCGTAAACAAAGACCGAAAAAATGTGAAGGTTGTTCTCGTCGGTGCTGGTGCTGCCAATATCAGAGCTGCATGGATTATGATTAAAGGCGGATTCCCTGCAGAAAACATTATTTTGTGCGATTCCAAGGGTACTTTACACAAAGGTAGAACCGAATTGCAGGAAAAATTCAAGGAAAAATGGGAGCTTGCCAAGATTACAAACGGCGATAATGTTGTCGGTGATGTTGAAAAAGCTCTTGTAGGTGCGGATGCATTCGTTGGTGCTTCGACACCTGGACCAGGTACAATCATGCCTGAGTGGGTTAAGAATATGGCAAAAGATGCGATTTGTATGCCAAGCGCGAATCCAACGCCTGAAATATGGCCTTGGGATTGTCTCGAAGCTGGCGCGAAAGTTGTGGCAACGGGACGCAGCGATTTCCCAAACCAAATCAACAATTCACTCGGTTTCCCTGGTATTTTCAGAGGAACCCTTGATGTTATGGCAACAACAATTACTGATGAAATGTGCATCGCAGCAGCAGTTGAACTTGCTAAGGTTGCTGAGGATAAAGGACTCAATCCTGAATACATCATTCCGTCAATGCAGGAATGGGAAGTTTTCCCAAGAGAAGCAGCA
>JAIOTL010000039.1 GCA_021106775.1 Planctomycetota bacterium
GAATGAAACCCAGCCGTTGTCGCAAACCCATACACTCGTATAACTTTGTCCGTAGAACTTAAACGTAAATCCAAGGTTAACATTGAACCATTCATCATCAAGATAAGTTGAAACCACAATCGGTGTTCCAGAATTGCGGATAGAATCCATTCCAGCAGGGAAAGTTTCCATAATATAGCCATAACCACCACCACCGGTAACATTGACAAAAACAGGTGAATTCGAGCCTGAATGCACGATTTGCAATATGCCGATTTTATCACCGTCTGAATTAGGGCTGAATTTTACTGTAACTACATGAGTTCCACCAAATAAAACTGTTACTGGATTGTCTGTCCAGCCTGCGATAATTTCGTATTCCGAAGCTCCTGAACCGGTTATAAGTATATCTGTTATTTCTAGATCATTCGGTCCAACATTTTTCAGGTCAAAATCCATTGTGTCTGAGTTTCCAACGGGAATGAAGCCGAAATGATATTTAACAGGTTCAGATTCGAGCATTGCATCAATCGTAGATTTCGCAGCTATCGATACTATTTTCGGGCTTTTTTCAGATGGGTAAGTATGAGTAACTTCAATCTGTGCGTCTTTTACTCCAGGATTATCAGGTGTGAATTCAATGACAAGTTCGATTTCTTCGGAAGTGTTAAGCGTTATTGTTCCGCTCCACCCCAATTTTATAGTGAAATCTAATGCATCAGGACCAGTAATCTCAATGTTCGTAATATCGTAAATTTTCGTAGTTTTGTTTTTTATAACAAATTGTAACTCACCACTGCTTCCTACAAAAACTGTGCCGAAATTTAAAGTTTTCGGAGAAATATTAACAACCTGTGTCGCACTGCTTGCACAATTTACATAACTAATAAACATTATGAAAGTTACAGATAATATCTTCAAATGTCGCATGTTAAACTCTCCTTGAGCTAAAAACTCATAATTTACAGACATCCCAGCCGATTTATACAAGATAAACACTTATTTATTAAATACATTATTCATTTTAATGATCTCAACGCATTTGTATTATAAATATATACCATTATATTTTATTAGACGTAAATTATTGAGAAATGTTTAATGTTTTTTATTTTATATTTTTTCGAATAGTAGATTCTATTCTTCATATACACTATAATAGAGTTACATGTAGTTCTAATGAGGATGAAGGAGACGGAATGAAAATAATTCGGTATATTGGTTCGCTATCTTTCGTGCTTGGGCTTTTTACTGCAGTTTTCGTTGGGATTCCCTGGTTTACTATCATTTCTGACGACCCGGTTATACCCTTGTGGCTGAGAATTGCAGTTTTCGGCTTGCTGGGTGGAATTCTTGTAGTTCTGTTGACATTAGCTCTCGAACAGTTGAAAATCAAGCGACCAACAAAGGTTCAAACATCAGAAGAGCCTGAGAACAAGATTTTGCTGTTGAATTCCACGGAAGTACCGGATAAAGAGATAAACGAGGTTCTCGGATTGGTTCAGGGGCACACGGTGTTTGCTATCTGGCTTGGCAAGGATTTGTCCGCTTTGGTCAGGTTGATACTTGGTGGTGAATTGACAGAATACACTGAGATGATGGGGAAAGCGCGTTTGGAAGCGACGAATAGGATGCTCGCTCAGGCAGCTAAGATCGACGCTGATGCAGTGATAAATGTTCGCTATATGACAACGAGTGTTGTTGGAACCGCCGCTGAGCTTCTGGTTTATGGCACAGCAGTCAAGTTCAGCGAATAGAATCCTTGATAGTGCGATGTAAAACGTGGATTTCACTGAAAATGTCAATAGATAAAAAAAATTCGCTGAGTGATAAAAAAAAGTAAAATCCAAGTTATAAAACTCTGTGTTCTCTGTGTCTCTGTGGCAAAATTCTTTTGAGAAGGCATCAAGACAATAAGCAAGTAAGAAAAAGAATTAAAAGGATGCTTTAATCAGATTCAATGTTGATTTTTTCACTCATTCCTTCGGAATATCGGGGCTTCTCGAAGAAAATAATTTCTTCTCGATGTCGTGTAGTTCATGATAAAAATTCTTATGGAAGTCTATTTTGTCCACATTCAGCGCGGTCTTTTTCGCTCGTTTCAAATAAACATCGCTGAATCTCGAAAAATTCCATGAAATTTTCTCGAATTCTTTTGACACCATATTGAAATGCACTTAAAATCCCGTCAAACGATGTCTTAAAAACTAAGACACAAGGCAATTTCACTACTTTTGGAGGCTTTAATGTCATATGTAAGTGATGTATTTGCTTTAGTTCAGGCAAAAAATCCCGCTGAACCCGAATTCCACCAGGCTGTCAAAGAGTTTATCGAAACCCTCGAACCAGTCTTCGCAAAATTTCCTCACTACCAGAAACACAAAATTCTCGAAAGAATCGTAGAACCCGAACGTGTTATCATGTTCCGCATTCCATGGGTAGATGACAAAGGTGATGTCCAGGTTAACCGTGGATTCCGCGTTGAATTCAACAGCGCAATCGGTCCTTACAAGGGCGGACTTCGTTTTCACCCAACTGTCAACCTCGGCATTCTAAAGTTTCTGGGTTTTGAGCAGATTTTCAAAAACGCGCTTACAACGCTTCCTATGGGTGGCGGAAAAGGTGGTTCAGACTTCGATCCAAAAGGTAAAAGTGATATTGAAGTTATGCGCTTTACACAAAGCCTTATGAGTGAACTTTACCGTCATATCGGTCCTAACACCGACATTCCTGCAGGTGACATCGGCGTTGGTGCTCGCGAAATCGGTTTCATGTTCGGCATGTATAAAAAAATTCGAAACGAGTTTACAGGTGTTCTGACGGGCAAAGGTTTGAACTGGGGTGGCTCACTTATCAGACCGCAGGCTACAGGTTATGGCACAATATATTTCGGCGAAGAAATGTTGAAAACGCGCAACAAAGATTACAAAGGCTTGAAATCAATCGTTTCCGGTTCAGGCAACGTCTCGCAGTATGCAATTGAAAAACTCCTTGATCTTGGTGGAGTACCGATTACATGCTCAGATTCAAGCGGAACAATCGTTGACGAAGAAGGATTCACGCGAGAAAAACTTGCTTACTTGATGGATCTGAAAAACGTTCGTCGTGGTAGAGTCAAAGAATATACTCAAAAATACCCGAATGCAGTCTATCATGATGGCAAAGCGGTTTGGGATATCGAAATCAAAGCAGATTGTGCATTCCCGTGTGCCACGCAGAATGAAATCAGCGGTGAAGCAGCACAAAGACTTTTGAACAACGGTGTTTTCCTTGTTTCAGAAGGTGCGAATATGCCGAGTTTCCCTGAAGCAATCGACCTTTACATTGAGAACAAGATTCTTTATGGTCCCGGTAAAGCTGCCAACGCCGGTGGTGTTGCTGTTTCCGGTCTTGAAATGACACAAAACAGCCAGAGACTTGCCTGGTCAAGCGAAGAAGTGGACAAGAAACTCAATTCGATTATGGCGACAATCCACAAAACATGCTTCGAAACTTCAAAGCAATTCGGTCAAGAAGGCAATCTGGTCTTGGGTGCGAATATCGCAGGTTTCAAGAAAATCGCAGACTCGATGATAGATCAGGGTGTTGTCTAATTTTCAATGTTAAAATATTGAATGCTGGGGGCGCAAACTCCCAGCATTTTTTTATTCATCTGAAATTTCGGATTCAGTGTCGAGTTCATAGAGCATTTCGTGGTTGAATTTGCGGGAGAAACCAAATTCCGCTGTGCTCTGCGCCTTCTCCGAAAAAAATCCTGCAAGGTCGCTGTCAAAATTCTCGAGATGATGCAGCGCAATTGCTTCTGCGAACATCGGCAGCTTCGGTGAGCCAAACTCATACGAACCATGATGCGCAAGGATGCAATGAATAAGCTTATCCGCCAGCATAACCGGGAAATTCTCGATTTTGTCAATGCGTTTGCTAAGCTCTATCGCACCAAGTGAAATATGCCCGATGAGCTTTCCTTTGTTCGAATAGTCGAAACCTTCCGTGAAAGAAAGTTCCTGAATCTTACCTGCATCGTGTAAAAAAGCGGAAATCATCAGGAAATCGCGGTCAAGTTCGGGATAAAAAGACGTAACCGCATCAACGAGTTTCAAAACGCTGACAGTATGGTCAAGCAGTCCATTTACATATGCATGATGCATGCGCACTCCCGCTGGCACTCGTGTAAACAGCTTCATAAATTCCTTATCCTCAATATACGCATCACGAAGTTTCTGCAGATTTTCGTTTTCAATTGAACCCAGAAGTTCAGCGAGTTTTTCATTCAACTCTTTCGGGTCTTTATCCGATTTCGGTAAATATTTCACGATGTCAGTGATGTCGTGCTCAACTTTGGCGTACTCTATTATTTTTATCTGCAGGCGTTCGTTGAATACATCAACCTTGCCGGTTACCCGAATCAAATGCCCTTGCTCAACGTCGGCAATCATTTCTTTTGTCGCATTCCACAAAAAACCGTCGATGCGACCTGTTTGGTCCTGAAAAATCGCATAAATGTAAAATTTTCCATTGCGGTCGGTTTTAAGCTCGGAACGCGCAATCAGATAAACCGAATTAATCTTTTCATCAGGTTTTAATGAACCAATTTCCTGTTTACTCACTTTTACCCCTTAGTTAACAAAACTCATTTAAAATTTGAGTGTTAAATATTAGTAAATTAAACTGTTAATGGAAACTAAATTTAAGAAGAGTATGAAAACAATTAAGAAACATTGGTTTATAAACAACATGTGCATGTGCAGGCTTCAGGTTCTGCAAAGTGCATGGATGTGAATGCATGTGCAGAATTTGG
>JAIOTL010000124.1 GCA_021106775.1 Planctomycetota bacterium
CAAGGGCGGTTATCGCTGGTTTTGTAAGCTCAGCAAGTCTTCTAATATTCGGGACTTTTTCAAGAATCAGATAATCATCTTCGATTCTGCCTGCTCCAAAGATATTTCCTCGCTTCAATGCTTCCACAAGTGCCATTATCTCGGTATCGCGAATTTCACGCTTTTTTTTGTCATTATTCGCCGCTTGTGCCTCAATAATCGCGCTTTCAATCTTTCCACCAAGAAATTCATCAGATTCTAACACTTTTAGCGCAATCTTCACAATATCTGAAGCATTGGTCTTATTTTTGGTAATAAGTTTGATGTATTTTTTATTGTAAAAATTTTCCGCATTCTCGATAACGAAGATAAGTTGTGCATAAGGCGAAGCGTTAACAGGGTCAAGCACCCGTTTCCATGACCAGATGAAATCGTCTGCAACAACAGGACGGAATTTATCACCGTCGGGCTTTATCCAGCTTGTATCTCTCAATGAAAATGTGTATGTCAGCATATCTTCGGAAACCGTGAAATCTTTGGCAACGCCGACAAGTGGCTGTCCCTGAAGCCATGAACTCGGCTTGAGATGTTTGCATTCGTCAGGCAGCTCACCACCGCTTGGGTTCGCCTGCAAAAGCCCTTCAAACACACACTCTGCAAGATAACCCTCAAGAAGTCCTGACATTTTCACCGGGTCAAGTGTTTCTGGATTGGATGTAATCGAATATGTAAAATAATCGCCAGTTTCGCTGACACCTCCGAAAAACGCAGCAAAAAGCGAAATACAAATCGCAAACAGAACGAATAATACGAAGAATAATTTTTTCATATTACACCTTTATCAGATTTATGAATTTTATGAATATTAGCAAATTAACGTGGATAGCAAAATGGATTATTTCGGATAGCGTTCGGGTTCTAAATTTCGGAACATATTTCCGACAATAGAGCCGTATTTCTCGCGAATTTGTTTGAAATTCAGCATCATGAAATCGAACTGCTCAAGGTCGAAACTCTTTTTAGCCTTATTTATGATGGGTATGAGCGCCTTGTCAAATTCTTCTCTGGAATGCCCGTGAGCGTAATTTTTACCTGAGAATCTGCGCAAATCCCCGTTAAATCTGGGGGAAATATGGTACATTTCGTGAATGATGGTTAATAGTTTGTCGTCGAATTTTATATCAAGAAACCTGGGGATATAAAAAATCATCTGATAAAGCTTCAAATAACCGTCGATGACGAACTTGGGCCATATATATCGGTATTTACCCCTGGTTTTTTCGCGTTTGCCGCTCTCGAATCGCATCGGCTTAACCGCAGCATAAACGCCGTGAAATGAGTTTTTCCGACATTGCGTAAGCGAGAGAATAATGCCAGTGAGCTTGATATGCCCAAATTCCTCAAGTGTTGCCAGCCTGGCGATGACTTTTTCGAGTTCTGAAGTTAAATCGTAAGGTTTGATGTCTGTTTGGGGTGGAGCATCTGCTGGGTTCATGCTATGCGCAAGAAACGTCGCATCATTTTCATCAAATCTCTCAATATTATTCTGTGCCAAATGTTATCCTTATCCGAGTATGCAAAAACCTGACTCTACGTACATTTTAGCAAAATTATTGACATTTACAACCCGGCACAAAACGCAGAATCCTATGTGAAAATGCTGCTGATGCGTTTTATTTCAGCTTCCGCTTCATTTACAAGCTCCTGAATCATATCTTTCATGGGCTTGACCTTATCAACAAGCCCCACAGACTGCCCTGCCATGAGTGAACCGCTATCGACATCCCCATCTATCACTGCATCTCGAAGCCTGCCAACCCAGTATTTCTCAACCTCATATTGTGCTTTCTCACGTGAAATTTCATTATTATTGAGCTTACTCAGAAGCTCAAACTGCAACTTGCCGAAATTCTCCATACTTCTGTTTTTTATAGCTCGCACCGCCACGACTGGAAGCTTAGAATCATACTGCGGTGTTGAAATTGCTTGCCTTGCCCGTGCTTTAATGAACGCCTGCTTAAAGTTCGGATGTGTTGGACATTCCTCTGTCATCACGAATTTTGTCCCAAGCTGAACACCTGCAGCACCCATCAACAGCAGATGTGCAATCATCTTCCCTCGTGCAATCCCGCCAGCAACGAAGATAGGGACTTCTTTATGCTCGAAAAGCACCTGCTGTAACAAAATCATAAGCGAAACATGCCCGATGTGTCCTCCTGCCTCATTTCCCTCAAGAATCAGCGAATCGACACCGAAGTTTATCTGCTGTTTCGCAATTGAGTTAGTCGACGCAAAAGACATTGTTTTTTTCCCGCTCTCTTTCATTCCCATAATGTCAGATTTACGTGGAAAACTACCTGCAAACACTACTACCGGCACATCCTTTTTCAGCAATATTTCGAAATGCTGCTTAAAATTTGGGGCGATTGTTATGAGATTCACTGCGAACGGCTTATTTAGGTTTTTGATGCATTTGTCAACTTCAGCACTAAAAAGCTCCGGTGGCATATTTCCGCCTGCAATGACCGGGAATGCGCCATTGGCACTCACTGCCTTGGCAAGCTCGAATCCGCTTATCCAGGTCATACCACCCGAAATGATTGGATACTCAACACCCAAAAACTCAACACCTTTGCGCCAGAATTTATCTAACAACATTATTCTCTCCTTAACCGGTTTGTTAGTTATTTCAGTTTTGAAATCACGAAATTGACAAAGGATTTAAAACAATTATTCTTTGTTTGATATTAACATCAAGATTTCGATAATATTCCGCAAATATGAAAGTTTACAATTGGAGAAAATGTGGCACTAATCGAACCTTATTTTAACGTTATAGTTAATGATGCTGAAGAAGTTATGGTTGTTTTCAAAAACAAGGAAAACGAACCACTAAATCCTGAGTTTTACTTTGATGGTCGCAATGCAATTCTCAGACGTGGCAATAAAACCGATATTATCCTTACGAACATTGGGGAATCATCAATTAAAGCGATATGTAAGGTAAATTCATTAATGATTGTTGAAACTGCAAGCGGCCAACTCACTTTTAAGAAGAACAAAAAAGGTGCAATTTCGTTCAGGGAAAAACTTCTTCAAACGTATGATGTTGCTGTAAAACTCGTGAAAGTCCTTCCGGAACTTATTATTGAGAATCCTAAACTGCTTAAGAAAAAGGGTGTTGGTCAACATGATACTGGGATTGTGAAATTCAACTTTTTTTGGTGGATGTTCGACCGTATTGTGATTTCACTTTGCTGGATTGTTATGTTTACAGTTCTTGGCATCGTTTTACAGCAGTTTAGCGACCGAAATTACTATGATGTGAAGTCAGACAACGATGCCGGCATTGAAATGCTCAAGAAATTCAGCATAAAGTACACCCCCGAATATGAATTTAACATATTTTGGACAACAATCTATCGAACAAATGCTGGAGTTTTCGAACTTGAAAGCCATATCGAAGAATTGGATACAAATAAATACAGCACCATCCCTGAAGAAAAGTCGAAGAACCTTGGATTAAATTTTGAATTAACTTCTTGGGAAGCAACCGGCTGGAAATTTCTTCTGATTGGTTTTGGAATTCTTGCTTTTTTGGGTTCATTCCTACCATTCGAATACTTCAATCTCATGGGTAAAACCGTAGAATCGATGTAAAATTCTGATGTATTCAAGGTTGCATAAAAAAAAGCTGACCGAAGCCAGCTTTTTTGGGTAAATCAGAGTTGTTAGTTAACGAGTTCTTTGAGTTTTTTACCCGGTTTGAATGTGACGGTTCTTGATGCTGGAATTGTGATTTCTTCCTTTGTTTTCGGGTTGCGACCTTTGCGTTTCGGACGATGTTTGACCTTGAATGTTCCGAAACCGATGAGCTGGACCTGGATGACATCTTTGCTTTTCTTCTTGCTCTTGGGTTTCAGACATGCCATGATTGCCTGAAGTACTGAATCGAGAGCATCAGCAGCAGC
>JAIOTL010000236.1 GCA_021106775.1 Planctomycetota bacterium
AACGCTTCATTGAGGATGTTTTGATTGAAGAGATTTCGAAAGTTGCGTGAAGCTGGAAAAATACGCAGAAGTAGTTTTCAAACACAGCCTAATATTGAAAGGAACGGTTATGAATATTTTCGTAACACTGAAACGGCTGCCTGACAGCGAGACGAAGGTCAAAGTCGCAGGAGACGGCAAAACGTTTGACAAAACTGACGTGAAATTTATTGTCAATCCTTATGATGAGTATGCGCTTGAGCAGGCGGTTATGCTTAATCAGCAGCATGGCGGCGAAACCACGATTATCAACGTTGACACGGAATTGTTTACCAAGGAAGTTCGCACCGGTTTGGCGATGGGAATCGAAAAGGCTGCCTTCGTTAAGATAAGCGCGAATGCCGATAATTTCGCGGTTGCAAAAGCGATTGCAGACACACTCAAAGACAAAAACATGGACATGCTTCTTTTGGGAAAGCAGGCGATTGATGATGATTCGCACGCGATTGGACAGATTATTGCCACGATGCTCAATGTGCCTTGTGTTTCAGACATTAGTGCATTGGAAGTTGACGGAAACAATGCGAAGGTTAAGCGAGCAATTGAGGGCGGTGAGGAAATCCTTGAAATCGTGCTGCCAGCTGTGTTTACATGCGATAAATCCCTCAACAACCCGCGTCTGCCTTCATTCATGGGCATAAAAAAGGCGAAGAAGAAGGAAATCGCAGAAATCGATGCTGTTCCCACGGAATCAACTCTGGAGATTGAGAAAATGGAACTGCCGCCTCAGCGCACTGCCGGTTTGTACATCGGCGAGGGTGTTGACGCAATTCCTGAGTTAATCAAACGTCTTAAAGAAGAAGCAAAAGTCCTGTAAATTTAGGAGAAAAAAATGGGAAAAGATATACTTGTTTACATTGAAAGTCGCGAAGGCAAGCTTCACAAGACAACGGGACAGGTTTTAACCGCTGCTTCCCAACTCGTCAAAGATATGGGTGAAGGCGAAGTCGCAGCAGTAGTTTTAGGTCAGGGAGTTGACGAAGCGGAGTTGAAAGCTCTTGGTAAATTTGGCGCAGCGAAGGTATTCTATAATTCGGATGCGAAATTCGACCTTTATAGCGAAGCATATGCAAAAATTGTCGCTGAGCGTGCGAAAATGCTGGATGCATTAGCAGTTTTACTCGTCGCAACAGCACTTGGCAAGGACATGGGCGGTAGAATAGCCGGTCATATGAACGTCGCACTTGCCAATGATTGTACGGATTTGTTCGTTGAAGGCGGAAAAATCAAGGTGAAACGCCCGATTTACGCCAGCAAAGCAAATATTACCGTTGTACCAACAAAAACGCTTGTTGCTTCGGTTCGCCCAAATGCGTTTGTTGCAAAGGAAACAGGCGGAGAAGCAGTTGTTGAAAGCTTCACTTTTGACGACGTAACTCTTCGCGACAATGTCAAGGAAATCGTCAAAGCAACTGCAGGCAAGATTGACGTTGCGGAAGCGGACATCATCGTTACTGGTGGTAGAGGGCTTGGTACTCCTGAGAATTTTGAAGCACTGATTCCCCCTGTTGCCCAGGTTTTAGGTGCTGCAGTTGGTGCAAGTCGCGCGGTTGTTGATGCAGGCTGGCGTTCGCACCCGGAACAAGTGGGACAAACGGGCAAAACTGTGTCGCCCAAGCTTTATATTGCGTGTGGTGTTTCGGGAGCGATTCAGCATATTGCTGGAATGTCCTCATCAAAGTGCATCGTAGCGGTTAACAAGGATGCTGAAGCACCGATATTCAAGGTTGCAGATTACGGCATAGTCGGCGATGTCAGTCAGATTCTACCTGTGCTTGCAGAAGAATTGAAGAAAGCGCTAGCATAAAACGTACCTACCGGTGTCATTCTGAGCGTAGCGAAGAATCCAGGCTAGACCAGCACAAAACTGGGAATGCAGAAATACATCATTTCCAATAAAAACACTGATTCATGTTCAGGATTTTTCATACATAATTCATTTAAATTTAATATGCGTTTTTTACTAGCCTGGATTCTTCACTGCGTTTGCTTTGCTGCACTTCGTTCAGAATGACAAATACTTAGTTTAAAACACATATTATTCGCTTAATCTTCTTCAAGTTCTGCAATTGCTGACTTCACGAACAAATGTGACAGGTCAATCTGCGGTTTCAGGAGTTTGTACGCGTTGAGAATATTATCCCAGCCTTCGGTTTCCTTGAACGCAGTCAGACTCTTGAGTGCGAAACCCGCGATGCGCCAGTCATCATCAAGCGTCAGTTTTAGCAGAAGCGATGCACTCTTTTCGCGCGGAAGTCTGCCAAGCAAGGAGATGCAATGTAAACGGGTCTTTATTTCAAGTTCCGTATTGCCAGCAGAATTGTATGCAAGATTTGGCACCATATCACCTTCAAACTTTGCTAGATGGTCTTCGCAAGTGTGTCGAATCGTGAACAATTCTTTGTCCGTCAACACGGAAAACATATCGTAAAGAGCTTCCTCCGCCTGAAGCTCAGCGAGTCCCGCGAGAATGATGACTCGAGAAGCGGTACTTCGGCTTGATTTCAGCAATTCGCGAAATGTTGGTACTGCTTCTTTCATCTGAATTGCTCGCAAAACAGTAACCACTCGGGATTCAAGCTTTTCGTTTTTCGAAAGCTCGAAATATTTCACAAGTGCCGATTCGCTCTTGTATTTCATTGCAGCAAGGATATAAAGCGTATTCGCAACCACCTGCAGACTGTCCTCAGAAAGTTTTTTCACAAGCACTTCACCGTATTTCTCACCCCAAGCACTAAACACATGCTTCAAACATTCCATCTGTAAACCCTTGTCGGAGTTGAGTTTTGTGAGCATGTAAACCATCGCCGGCTCATCCATTTTGATGATTTCTTCTCGTGCTTCCAGAACCAGAACGCGATTATCACCGACAGCCCATTCAATACCCTTTTGCCAGAGTTTTTCAAGCTTTTCGATTATGTCTTTATCAAGGTCAGCGGGTTTAGGTTCAGACGGAACAGACTTTTCTTTTGCCCATTGTTCTTTAACTTCATCCCAATATTTCGCTTCAGCCTTATATTTTTCACGAACGTAGAATTTATCAAAGCTTTTCGACTGCTCAATGTACTGACTTTCTGCAATTTCAAAGTCATACGTTACGCCATACATTGGTTTCGTCGAAATATGATTATTTTTCGTTATATTATCGCTGTAAGTGTCGTTTCCGCCGCATTCCAGCAAAACACCAATCGAGCCATAACCCCGTGCACCTCTACCACCGCCGATAGTTGTGTTTCCAACCCCACGCTGCTGAACCGCGTAAACATCGTCACCTTCACCTTCGATGAGGATTCCGACGCCGTTTGTTCCACCGGTTCCCATACTCAAGCCGCATCCCGCATAATAATCGAAGCCTTTTTTATCAATAAGAATTCCCACTGCATAATCATGACATCCGCCGATACCCACGCCGTATGGATTATAATATATATCGTTGCCAGCGTAGTCGACGAGAGCACCAGCAGCTAAGTGAATTCCAGAGCCTTGCCCATATTGCGACATGGTGTAATAGTCGTTACCGTTGTTGTCGCAAAGGATTCCCAGCGAGTACCAGTATGAGCTTCCCTGCCCGTAAATGTCCGATTTATAAACGTCGTTTCCAGATTCATCGAGCAGGATGCCGATGCCGCCTGAGGCGTACGGACGCATGCCGATTGAGAAACCCTGCGAAAGTGCCTGAAAGCGGTCGTTGAAAAGCGGATAGTGAACGTATTCACCACCGGCATTGTAAACATCATCACCACCACCATCATAAATCATCCCAGCAGACCAAACGTAGGCAAAGCCCTGACCGAAAAGGTTTACGTCGTATCTGTCATCTCCATGCATGTCAATGTAAGCACCCCAGCCGTATGCACCAGCACCTTGTGCGCAAACATCTGCAGTACAGATATCATTGCCTTTTTCATCGATTAACATGCCGAAACCGAGTAAACCACTACCAAGACTGAGATTTCCACATTTTCTAATGTCATCACCGTCTTCATCGATGGAAATACCGATGCCGTTGTAGCCGGAACCGCAGTTAAAATTCAAATCACCAGCATAATAATCATTGCCAGCATAATCATAATGAAAACCAATGCCGGTATTGCGAATCGAGGAATTCGGGCGATTGAAGCCGAAACCTACGCGGCAGTTGTATTTATCGTTTCCACCCATATCAACCAAGATGAAAGGCTGTAAATCAGCGGGGTAAGTGTTATCTTCAGAGTTTCCAATGACAATATCACCAAGCGATGTGTGAATTGTTGCGATTCCATCCTTGAAATTCTCAAGGGGAATCAAAGGATTTACTTTTTCGCTTTGCATTGCACTCAGGAAATCATTTAGCCTGCGTCGAGCAAGCATTGAAACCTCTGTTGTAATTAATGCTGCTTTCAAAATGTGTTCGCGATTTACTTTTTTCAACGTTTCGAGAAATTCCAGCGTATCTTTGAATTCATCAATCTCGTCGGTGAAGAAATTCTCGTAATTTTTGCTGATAACCGTTTTTTGCACATACGAAACAACCATGTCCGCTTCTTCGTCAGTTAGGTCTGCAAACGCTTTCTTATATAAATCTTGCGTTTCACGTG
>JAIOTL010000213.1 GCA_021106775.1 Planctomycetota bacterium
AAAACCATTTCAAAAGCAATAGAAATACGCAATGGAGTAATTCAAAATCCGAAAATCCTTTCATTCCAAAATCGCGAGAAAAAATATCCACACAAATTTCGATAAAGAATTTTATTTTTACGGAAAATTATTTTTTATACATATGTTTTTTGGTATATTTAATAATGGTGATGAATCTATATTTTGAGCATAGCAAATGCAAAAAGCCCCCATTTTAGTGATAACTGTTCTCCTAACCTGCATTATTCCAGTAAATTGCGATGCAAAATTTGATGGAATTCGTGTGTCGATTGATTCATATGATTTTGGTGAGGTTGAGATTTCGGATTCAGCATATTTTGAACTCGAAGTGATGAACCATTCATCCGTTACTCGAAAGATTATGAGAATTGAGTGGCTTGGTGCTAATGTTGGAGATTTCGAGGTTGAGGGAGCGACTACGAGAATTTCAATTCCAGCACAAGAGAGTAAGTTTTTAAATGTATGGTTTTCGCCCAATGATGAGGGAATTAGATCTGCGATTCTGCAAATTCAGACCGATGCTGATATTGCAACGTATAACGTCGATTTAACGGGCTGCAGCATTGGAAAACCGGAGTTTTACGTTCCTGCCACAAAATTCGATTTCGGAATTGGCTACACTGGTTATAAAAAATCACAAAAATTTACAATTGAAAATAATGGTACAGGCCGGTTGTTAATAAACAAGATTTTGATTTCGGGCTCGAATGCTTCAGATTTTGAAATTGACTGCATAAATCTGCCGGCATTGGTTTTGCCCAAATTCTCGTATCCTGATGCATGTTCTTTTGAAATAGAGGTTTCCTTTGCACCGATTTTCGTCGGTCAATCGTATGCGATGCTGTCTATTCATCATAATTCCTCTCAATTGGTTCATGTTATCGACTTAATTAGTGAAGCCAGGAAACCAGCACCGGCATTAAAGATTTCTACGGATGATTATTACTTTGGCAAAGTGGATGTGGGGAATGATTCAATTCATGAATTCAGCATAGAAAACACGGGTGTGCTTGATTTAAGCATTAATAAAATCGAAATCAAGTCGGGAAATACAAACGATTTTAGTATTAGCGAAGTGCTAAAAAGTACAGGCAGAATTATTGTGGCACCTTACAACACAACGCTTTCAGCTGGTCAAAGATTGTCGATAAATATCTCTTTCTCACCTACAATCAATGACATACAACATATTTCTGAAATGAAAGTATTTCATAGTTTGTCGATGAATCCTTCAATCGTGCAGCTTAGTGGCGATACCGGACCAAGCATTGTAATAAACGAATGTCAGACAGGTGATACACCAAGTGGATATGGTGATTGGATAGAGTTCCGAAATCGCGGGAATTCAATAGTTGATATCAGTGGTTGGACAATTGAATGTTGGCAGGGAACAAACCTTGAAACTACGTATCGATTTAATCAGGGTTCATTCATTGGTTCATATTCTCACATTGTTGCTGATGATACCAATGTCGGCTCAACCCTTCCATACTTTTACATTGGTAACAACCTGCTTTGGAATAGAGGCGGCGCGTTTCCAGGCGATTACGAAGTAATTCTTAAGGATGCCAACAGTAATATTATTGATTATGTTTGCTTTGGTAATGACGGAGTTGCGACACCGGATCATTGTCCGATAGGATTCGGTTGGGGTAGTCAGGATTATGTCAAGCTGCTTCCCGGTACTCAATGCATATACAGAACTTCGGACCAAAACAGCAAGTCTTCACAGGATTGGGCGGTAACTGCAGGTTCAGGCACACCGCTTCAGAAGAATCCAGGTCAGTAGAGTTCCTTTTTTTCCTGCATGAAAGCACACTTTTTTGTCATTTAGAATATTAAGTATTACATCAAAACTACCTATTGTCATTCCTGCGAAAGCAGGAATCCAGTAATATTAATTTTTCATTTTTTCGCTGGATTCCTGTTTTCATGGGAATAACAAGCGTTCTGGATTCTTCGCTACGCACAGAATGACATGCTTTCGCTAACAGTGTATGTAAAATGTTCGTCAATATCAATCTTTCGTCAGGTTGCATTCGATGGAACTCGGAGATTGCTTCGCTTCGCTCGCAATGACACAATGGTTTTTGCAAATTTACGCAGCTTATAAACAAAAAAATCCCTGGGATTTTCGCTCAGGGATTTTCAGTTTAAGTAAAATTTTGGAAACGTTATTTGAAGTTTTTGATGATGTCAACAATGATTTCACCGATTCTAAGCAGGTTTTCCTTCGACGATGCGCCGATATGTGGTGCAAGAACGGTGTTTGGTGCTTCACGAAGGATTTCCGTGTTATCAGCATTGTCTTTGTACCAAACATCGTTGGCGTAGCCCGCAAGTTTGCCGGACTTCAGCGCGTCAACAACATCTTTCTCATTGACGACCTTACCCCTGCCCGTATTGACGATTCTAACACCGTCTTTCATCTTCGCAAACATGTCCTTGTTGACCATGCCATTGGTTTCATCGGTAAGAGGGGTATGAATAGACATAAAATCGACTTTACCGAGGAAATCATCCAAACCTTCGATAAGCGATGCAATTTCATGAGTTTGGAGATACGGATCGTATGCGATAACCTTCATGCCGAATGCTTCTGCTCTCTTCGCAACCTCAGTCCCAATTCTACCAACGCCGAGAAGCCCGAGAGTTTTGCCTAGAAGCTCAACTCTTTTGAACTTTTTCTTCTCCCATTTGCCTTCTTTGACAGACAAATCGGCTGCGGGAATATGATTGATGAGACCAAGCATCAACGCCAGAGCAAGCTCTGCAACCGCAGGACTTGAGGCAGCAGGTGTGTTGTGAACCGTAATTCCCTTGCTCTTGGCATATTCAACATCGATATTGTCAATGCCGACACCGCCGCGAATGATAAGTTTCAAGTTTGGTGCTCTGTCAATAAATTCCTTGTCAGCAGTTGTCTTACTTCGGATAAGAGCAACCTCAGCTTCTGCAAGTCTTCCCATGTCATCGAAAACTTCGCCGAATTCCGCCAAATTTCCCGGCAAACCAGCATCGAACGCATCACAAATCAAGATTTTCATTTTTACTCCGTTTCTGTAATCGGTAAAATGGAATATGCGTGAATCTTAGAACTTATTCGCTTAATAATCAAATAGCATCCGTCGATTTTGAGTTATTTAGTCTCTTCTTTTTCCGCGCTTAATTTACCTGGTCAAAATAAACTTTGGCATTTTGTACAAAAGCTTCAATGCGATGTCGAATTTGCTCCTCAGTCATGAAGATTTCTTCTGGAGAACTTCCCTCAGCTTTTGTGAAAACATCGATAATTGCTGTACGCTCTTTCTCGATTTCGGAATCAGCAGGAAATTTCAGCAAAGCAATTTCTGCTTCCAACACCGAATAATCGGGTGGAGTCTGCGATTTGAACGAATCTGTGAGTACCTGAACATAAGATGAAAGTGTATCCATAGCAGATTCATTGCGCACTTCCTCCTGAATCTGTCCATGCACACCTGCGGGGCTGTAATTAAGGAAATTGAAAAAGAATCCGAGTACACCGATAATAAGTTCAACAATAAGAATGCTGAAAAGCTTGGTTTGTTGGGCTTTGTCAGCAAATTTAATCCAGCCAACCATCGACAGTAGAGTTACAATGACTGTGAACACAAAGGCACCAACAAGTGTGTAAGCAATAATCAGTTCAATTATTTGGGCATGCATTTTCATCTCCAATAAAAGTTACAATATACATTCAGAAATGATACCAAAATTGAGTATTGAAAAACAGTTCTTTTGAGGGATAGGTCAATAATCGATAGGATAAATGACTTCCGCTTCACTGCCAATTTCGTGAATCAACAACTCCCGTGATTTTTTGTCGGAACAAATTCCGTTTGGGATTTTGTCAACACTTGGCAGATTCAAGAATAAATCGGGCACCGCAAGATATGTCTGGTTCTGTTTGGTTCCGATACCGCCAACAAACGCCTGTCCAAAATATAGCATCACTACATAGTTTAAAATACTTCTGGGTCTATCAACTTGTATTGCATTCATCGCAAAATCAAGCATCTTTCTGGGTACTGCATCTTCATGATTAATCGGATAACCCCAGTGGGCGTGTAAAGCATTGAAATCGGAGTATGAAAGCAAGCCACCGTGTGTGTACACAAGATTTCCAAGCTCAGTTGTAAAATTGCATGTATCTTCCCAGAACTGGACGCGATCGTTTCCCTGATTGTTCGGCGTGCTGAAACGGTACATAATTCGCACAACTCCAACCTTCTCGAAAATCGTACTGAAATAATCCTGCACAAATTTTGTCTCGAAAATATCATCTGCGTTATTGCCCAGAAACGGACGAAAATAACTGATTAGTTTACTGTCGTTTTTGTGTTTATCCTTGTTTAGTCCTTGCTCAAGCATTTTTTACCTCGCAAAATCAGTGTTTCACCTACATAGTAAATGCGTTCTGTTGTATGTAATATCGGTAAATTGCTCTCGGAAAATTTGAGATAAATCCACTTAAAGTTAAATTTGTAGTATATAGTGAACATGTATTGGAATATGTTATTCCTGCGAAAGCAGGCAGGTAAACCTGCTTTTACTCACAGCACTGACAATAAGACTCAAGAGTTATTTGACATATTGACAGTGATATAAACCTAAACCATCAAGGATGGGTCGCTGGATTTCCAATCAAGTTGGGAATGACAGAGGTATTATTTCTGTATAACCAGCTAATTTACGTTCGTTATATAGTTTATTAATATCGAAAAATCAACATTTAAGCCAATTTCTTTTTGTGAACATGTTCACAAGTTTTATATAATTCTGAGTTAATTATGATATTTATGTCTTAATATCCTCAATAAACACAGCGGAGGTTTTATGGAGCAAACATGTACTTGCAACGTCTGTAAAGTTGTCAAGGAACTAGTTGAAGTGCTCGGTACTGCTCGCGATTCGCTTCTTCCTGTGATTAATGCTGTACAAGCAAAGTACGGTGTCATCACAAAAGATGCAATCAAAGCTATCAGTGCTGAGTTCAACCTGCCAACATCGAAAGTTCATGGTGTGGCAACCTTTTATGGAATGCTGACAACAGAGCAGCAAAGCAAATATGTTATTCGTGTTTGCGAGAATTTATCTTGTCATATTTCAGGTGCTCCCGAAGTTCAAAAGGCACTTGAAACCGAGCTTAACCTGAAAACAGGTGAATCCAACGAGTTATTCACGCTCTCAGCGGTTGAATGCCTTGGTATGTGCGATGTTGCACCTGCAATGCTCATCAACGAGAAACCTTACGGCAATCTCACGCCAGAAAAAGCACAGGAAATCATTAAAAAATATAAGGAGGGGAATTAATGGAAAAGATCCTCACCAAAAACATAGAAACTCCGAATTCGCATGAAATTGACGTTTATTTGAAGAGCGGCGGATATCGGGCACTCAAAAAAGCATTGTCAATGAAATCTGCCGACATTATTGCGGAAGTCGAGAAAGCGAAGCTTGTCGGTCGTGGTGGCGCGGGTTTTCCAACAGGGCTTAAGTGGAAATTCGTTGCCGGTGAAAAGGCTGAGAAAAAATATCTCGTTTGCAATGCTGATGAAGGCGAACCCGGGACATTCAAAGACCGCGTGTTGCTTGGTAAAAACCCACATTTGCTCATCGAGGGCATGATTATTTCAGCATATGCAATGGGTGCGCAGAAGTCATATTTGTACATTCGCGGAGAGTATTTCCAGGAAATCAAGATTCTGCAAAAAGCGATAAAGGATGCGAAAGCGAAGGGAATACTTGGCGAAAAAATTCTCGGCTCAAACTTCAGTCATGAAATGGTGCTGTTTGTTGGCGCAGGTGCTTATGTCTGCGGCGAGGAAACATCATTGTTTGAGTCTGTTGAAGGAAATCGTGCTTGTCCCCGTGAGAAACCGCCATTCCCGACGCAGGTTGGCGTAATGCAGGGACCAACGGCAATCAACAATGTTGAAACTTTGTCGAATGTGCCTTTCATCGTAGAAAATGGTGGTGAAGCATTCTCGAAAATTGGCAACCCTGACAATCCGGGTCCAAAACTTTTCTGCATCTCCGGTCATGTGAACAAACCCGGTGTTTATGAAACGACCATGGAAATTACACTTGGCGAACTCATCAAACTCGCAGGGGGTGTCAAAGGTACGTTCAAAGCTTGTCAACCAGGCGGAGCGTCAAGTCAATTCTTAACCGACCTTGGAGTTAAGCTGAATTACAAGAGCGTAGCAGACGCTGGTAGTATGCTCGGTTCAGGTGCTGTCATTGTTTGCAATGATACCGTGAGTATGGTTGACGCAGCGGTTAATGTCATTGACTTTTTCGCGCACGAATCATGCGGTTATTGCAACCCGTGCCAGATGGGAAGCACAAAAGCGAAACAAATGATGCATCTTTTCCAGGACGGCAAAGGTAAACGTGAGTATCTTAAGCTTTTTGAAGATATTTTCGGTATGCAGAAAAACCTCTGCAGATGCGGTCTCGGACAGGTTGCATTGTGTGCGGTTACAAGTGCTGCGAAGCTCTTCCCACAGGAATTTGAAGAAAAATTAATGAAATAACATAACAGGTAAACCTGCTTTTACTCACGGCATTGACAATAGGACTCAAGAGTTATTTGACCAATTGACAGTGTTGTAAACTTAAAGCAGAAAGTCTGAAAGGGAGCCAAAAATGACAGTGAAAATCACTATTTGTGGCAAGCCAGTGGAAGCACAGGAAAACTGGACGATTCTTGAAGCTGCTGAATCCATCGGCATCAAGATTCCCCGACTGTGCCACATGAAAGGGCTTTCTGAGCCAATGAACTGCAGAATTTGCAGCGTGAAAGTTAAGGGCAGACCGCGCACGGTACCCGCATGTGGGACGAAGGTCGAAGATGGCATGGAAGTTATCGCTTTCGGTGAGGAACTTGAGAATTACCGGAAAACACTCATCGAAACCATGCTGACAACCGGTCATCACAACTGTTACACCTGTGAATCCAACGGAAAATGCGAGCTGCAGGACCTTGCCTATCAGTACGGCATTGAAATAACAACTATGCCTGAAGATGACAAGACCTGGGAATACATCGAAACCAGCGAGGTTTTGGCGCTTGACCGCAATAAATGTATCCTTTGCGGCAGATGCGTGCGCACTTGCTCGGAAAAGGTGCTTTCGTTTGTGTATGATTTCGCGAACAAGGGTTATCAGACGCATTTGTCAATCGGTGCATCAGAAGAATTCCAGGAAGCAAATTGTGTTTCATGTGGAAATTGCGTTCAGGCTTGTCCGACGGGTGCTTTGTCGATGAAAAATGCTCGAGGCAAAGGTCGCGTTTGGGAATATGATAAACATTCGTCGATTTGCCCGTACTGCGGCGTGGGCTGTCAGCTTGAACTGTGGGTCAAGGACAATAAAATCGAACGCGTTTACGGTCTTGACGGTCAGGACAACAACGAGTTAACCTGCGCTAAAGGTCGCTTCGGGCTCGATTTTGTCAACCATCCAGATAGATTGACTGACCCGCTTATTCGCAAAAACGGCAAACTCGAAAAAGCCACCTGGGATGAAGCATTAAATCTTATCGCAAGTAAATTCACGCAAATCAAGAAGGAAAACGGTCCCGATGCAATTGCGGGTCTGGCTTCCGCAAAAGTTACCAACGAAGAGAATTATCTTTTCCAGAAATTTATGCGTGCTGTGATAGGAACGAATAATGTTGACCATTGCGCCCGGTTGTGACACAGCTCAACTGTAGCCGGTCTGGCTAAAGCTTTCGGTAGTGGTGCAATGACAAACGGTATTCACGACTGCATTGAAGATGCTGATACAATCTTCGTTATCGGTACGAACACCACTGAAAACCATCCTGTGATGGGTTACAATATCAAAAAGCAGGTTAAATATCACGGCAAAAAGCTTGTGGTTGCTGACCCTCGTAAAATCGAACTTGCTGAACATGCTGACGTTTGGCTGCGTCAGCGTTGCGGCACAGATGTAGCTTTGCTAAATGGTTTGATGAATTACATTATTACGCATGATTTACATGATAAGAAATTTATCGAGGAAAGAACTGAAAACTTCGATAAACTCTGGGAAGTTGTGAAAAAGTTTGATCTTGAAACAACCTCGCGAATAACGGGTTGTGAGCAGAAAGACATCGCCAAAGCCGGTGAGTTGATTGGTGGAGCGAATGTAGCGTCGCTTTTATATGCAATGGGAATCACCCAGCATACAACAGGAACGGATAATGTTCTGAGTTGTGCGAACCTGCAGATGGTCTGCGGCAACATGGGCAAGCCGGGTGGTGGCGTAAATCCTCTGCGCGGTCAGAATAACGTTCAGGGTGCCTGCGACATGGGCGGTCTGCCGAATGTTTTCCCAGCATACCAGAAAGTCATCGACGAAAACGCTGTGAAGAAATTCATGGACGCCTGGAGCAAGCCGAACTGGCAGTGCAAACTTGAGGCAAAAGTCGGTTTGACAATCCTTGAGATGTTCGAAAGCATCGAGAAAAAGGAACTCCGCGGATTGTACATTATGGGTGAAAACCCGATGCTTTCAGACCCGAATCTTGACCATGTTGCGCATGTACTCAATGAATGCGAATTTATGGTGGTTCAGGACATCTTCCTGACGGAAACCGCTGCTGTTGCCGACGTC
>JAIOTL010000031.1 GCA_021106775.1 Planctomycetota bacterium
GAGAATCCTGAAAAGCCCGAACCTGAAATCGATGTTGCAATGATATTGAACGATTATCTAAAATACGAAATTATCAATAAGCAGATATTCTCTGATTTCGCACCAAAAAATCCGGTTACAGTAGGCGAAAGCTGGTTGATTTCGATGAATAAATTTCATGGATTTGACAATCACATCGAAGGAATCGAAAGTGAAGGCGATGGGAAAAAAGCTCCTGAAGGTGCTGATGCTCCTGAAGGTGAGACAAAAGAAGAAAACAAAGACAAAGTAAAATTTACTCTTGAAAAGGTTGAGAGTAAGGATGATATGGAAATCGCCACAATCAACTTCACACAGAAAATGGAATCATCTGATACCTTCAAAATGGACAAAGATACTGAAGAAACATTGGAAAACGCACATACACTTACGGGGACAGTACTTTTTGACGTAAGAAACAAGCGAATCCTGAGTACAACAATATCAATTGAAAGCAACTCATTATCATTGCGCAATAAAAAACAATTTGCCAAATCCTTGATGAAACATGTTTCGAAATCTGAATTTAAATATGCGAAGTAACCTTAAGGTTTTGCCTTTGAGATACAGAGACCACATCACCTTTGTCATTCTGAGTGAATGAAATGACCGAAAAATCCATCTTCATCTTGTCATTCCCAACTTGATTGGGAATCCAGGAGATTTTTGCCACGGAGACACAGAGGCAGGTAAACCTGCTTTTCTTTCCATCCCTTTGCATATGTCACGAAACCTTGTCATTCTGAATGGAACGAGCAAAGTGAGTAAAATGAAGAATCCAGGCAAGTAAACCTGCTTTTCTTTCCATCCCTTTGCATGTGTCACGAAACCTTGTCGTTCTGAATGGAGTGACGCGAAGCAAACGAGTGAAGCGGACGAAGTCCTTTAATTATCCAGGATGGTCATATTCGATGCAGAGAATAATGAAATATTTAGTTCCAATGAAAACAATGATTAAGGTTCAGAATTTTTCATACATAGTAAATATAACGTAATCCATGCTTTTAGTTTCGCTAGCCTGGATTCTTCGCTTTGCTCAGAATGACTTTAAAAGATATTTTCAAATATAACCTAGGCAGTGTTTGAAAAATAGTTATGATTGAATTTTATCAGATTTGCGTGAGATTCGGAATTTCTAATTGAAGAACGCCGCAGGTTAAGCCAAAGCTTCATTGAGGACGTTTTGAGTGATGAAATTTTGAAGATTGCATGAAGCTGGTAAAATGCACAAAAGTAGTTTCAAACACAGCCTAGCCTGCGAAAAAGGTTGTTCTGACAAAATCTGACAATTTCATCAATGTGGTTGCGAATTCCTCGAATTTATCCAGCGGCAAAGAGTTTGCGCCGTCGCTTTTCGCTTTTTCAGGATTCGGATGCGTTTCTACAAAAATTCCGTTTACACCCGCAGCAACCGCCGCCCTTGCAAGCACTGGAATCATAGTAACATCCCCACTCGACTTATCACCCGCACCCGCTGGCTCTTGTACAGAATGTCCCGCATCATAAATCACTGGTTGTCCAAGCCTCTGCATAATTGCGACTCCGCGGAAATCTGTAACAAGATTTTTGTAGCCGAAACTTGTCCCGCGGTCAGCAAAAACCACCTGTTCGTTGCCTGATGACGCTATTTTGTTGTAAACATGCTTCATATCTTCAGGCGCGAGGAACTGTCCCTTTTTGACGTTGACAGGTTTGCCTGTTTTTCCTGCTTCGACGAGTAAATCCGTTTGCCTGCAGAGAAATGCTGGGATTTGCAGCATATCGACAACTTCTGCCACTTGCTCGACGTGGGAGACTTCGTGGATGTCAGTAAGCACCGGGATGTCGAGCTTCCAGCGTATTTCCTTCAAAACCTTAAGCCCACGCTCAATCCCGATACCCCTGAAATTTCCTATGCTTGAGCGATTGGCTTTATCAAAAGATGCCTTGAAAACAAATGGAATCTGGTTTCTGTATGCAATTTCCTTGAGTTCACGCGCGATTTCAAAAGTTGATTCTTCGCTTTCAATGACGCATGGACCTGCAATGAAAACAATGGGATTTTCGTTGCCGATTGTAATGTTATCTACATTTATTTCATTTGTTCTAAGCGGTGCGGAAAAAGTATCAATCTGCATAACTATTCCTTAATCCTCAAGAAAAAACAATTATAATTATAATCTCATTTCGAATGAACAATGGCAATTTGAGTTTAATTTTCATTCATTTGAAATTTTGAGTAGAATATGCTCAAACTTTGTTAAAATATGTTGGTTTTTGTACATTATCTGAGATTTGGAGGAATTATGTTCAAGAAAGTTATTGTTTTAATGGTGTTACTATCTTTCATGTCAATGTCTGTGTGGGCGTTTAAGAAGGATGCTCAGACCAAGCTTGACAGCGAGTTAAAACTCTGGGAAAAAGAGGGTTACACACTATTTAAACGCATTAAATGGGTTGGTCAGATTAACAATGGCGACACATATAAGAAAACTTGGACACTTCTGACTGATAAGAAATATTGCGTTATTGCTGGCTCGGACAATAAAACCAATATTGACATCAGAATTGAGGATTCGAGGAATAACGAAAAAGCCAGCACAAACGTGAAGTATCATCGGCAGTCGCTTAAATTTATTCCTGAGAACAAGGATTTGTATTCAATTTTTGTCGAAAACAACTCGAAGCAAAGCTGCTGGGTATATTTCGCATTGCTAGAGAAAACCAAAGAAGCTGTCATTCCTGAACCTGAACCAGAGCCAGAACCAGAACCAGAACCAGAGCCAGAACCAGAGCCAGAACCAGAACCAGAGCCAGAGCCTGAACCCATCCTGCCACCCTTAATCACAGAAACATCCGAAGAACCAATGCCCACAGGATATATAAATATTCCAGTACCCGGCACTTTACTTCCAGGTAAATCCATTGACGGGTTGCCTTTGCCCAAAACTACGAAAAAAGTATCGATTAAGAACCATATTATGACTGCGCCTTTGGGAGCGTCGATGCGAACACTCGGTTTATATAATTTCAAAGATGGAAATGTCGGCAGACTCGACTTCAAAATTAATGATGTCTGTGCAGGCAAGCCGGGATACAAAAACACTGTTGAATTCTGGCTCAAAGACAACGGACTGTCAATCAGCATCGGGAAAGACGGGGGTTTAAAATATTTTGAGGTTTCGAAAAAAGGCGGTTACAAGGAGATAATTATCGATAAGAAAAAGCTAAATCCGCTACCGCAAAAATGGGATAAGACCAAATTTTACCGACTGCGCGTGTTTTTCTCAGGCAAAAATATCTGGTTCTTTGTAAACGGTGTTGTTGCAATGCAAACCAGCGTGAAGGATAAGATTCTGCCTTTCTTCGCACGGGTTTCAGGCGCATCACTTGAACTGCAGAAAACCCAGACAAACCCCGAAGAGCTTAAAATCATCATCGACGCCAACAACAAGGACGTTATCCAGAAACTTCCGAGTATTTACAAAGGCAAAAGAGATTATAAATTCACGTTTCTGAAAACCTACGGCAAGGAAAAACAGCTTCTGGAATTTTGGTTCAACAAGCAATCTCTGTGCTTGATGGAAATGGCAGACGGCACGTTCAAATTATTTACGTTCACAAACAAGCAATATATCGAGACGGTTCTTCCGAAAAGCTTCAAACTCAATAAACAGAAACCAAATACTATCCAAATTTTACGCGACGGAAGCTTTGTTTACCTCATTCTGAACGACATTACACTCGGCAAGGTCAGAGACCTTAAAACGATGATTGAATGTAAAATGCGCGTCAGAAACTACAAAATAGAGGGATATCCTTACTAATTCTTAAAATTCACGTTAAATTTTTTGCCGACCTCATTTTTGGTCGGCATTTTTTTGTTAATATAATATTGTCTTTCGAGAGCGGATTATGAACATCGAACATGTATTCAGCCATTTACCGACACTTAAAACCAACCGTCTGATTCTGCGCAAAATGAAGCTTTCGGACGCTCAGGACATTTTCGATTATGCATCTGACCATGAAGTTAGCAAAACCACCAATTGGAGTGCTCACAACGTGCTTGAGGACTCGAAAACCTATCTTAAATCGATGCTCAAACGCTATTCGTACAATCAGGCGAGTGAATGGGGCATTGTGCATAAAAAAAGCGGGAAAATGATAGGCACTTGCGGGTTTACAGCATGGATTCCGGGGTATTACAAAGGCGAAATAGGATATTCGCTAGCACAAAAGTTCTGGAATCTAGGTTTAACAACAGAAGCCATCCGAAAAGTGATAGAATTCGGGTTCACCAAAATTAAACTTAACAGGATAGAAGCACGATGTTGGCTTAACAATCCAGCATCGGAGCGGGTGATGCAAAAGGTTGGCATGCAATTTGAAGGTTCTTTGCGCGAAACAATGTTTGTGAAAAAAAGATTCCGAACCCTTAAGCTGTATTCAATATTAGCATCAGATTACAATAACCTGGAATAAAGGAACAACATGCACCAAGAATTAACACTGACCCAAGGAGCAAAGCTGATTGCACCGAACATTTACGCGCTTGTAACCTGCCTTGATTCAAATGGAAAACCCAACGCTATCGGCGTAAGCTGGGTTACGCGCACATCAATCGACCCCTACCTTATACTGATTTCCATAGCATTTACACGTTATTCGCATGATGCAATTGCGCAAAGCGGCGAATTCGTGATAAACTATCCAACAGAGGAACAAGCTGCAGGTGCTTGGCTTTGTGGAGTTGAATCCGGGAGAGAACAAAATAAGATTGAAAAAGCTGGATTGAAATTAATTGATTCCAAAATTATCAAAACACCAACAATTGCAGACGTAACTGTGGCATTTGAATGTAAAACTGTTAGCAGCTTTGTTACCGGTGATCATACTGTTTTCGTGGGTGAGGTTGTTGCTGTAACTGGAGATCCGGAGAAGAGTAAACATTTGTTTGTTACTGCAAATGCGAGTTTGATAAGTCTCGATTTTAATGGAAACATTAATCAAAACATTGAAAAAAACAGGTAACCCCATTGAAACTCCTTATTCTTGTCTTTTCCGGCATAATTGCAGTTTTTTCCGGCTGCACAATCAATACAAAGGTTGAAGAGTGGCGTTTCGTTAGCGAGTCGTTCAACAGAATCAGTGCTCCTGTGCTCAATAAAACTCACCTGACATCTGATTTCGACGATACAGGCAATAAAAAACTTGGGATTTCCAAAAAATTTCCTGATTCATCAACACTTCTGTGAAAAATCAAAAAAAAAGCCTTAAAACTGAGTCAGCAAAAAAATATAATTCGTTCTCACCCCCAAAGTTTCTCGCGCTGGGACTTTTAAAATTCTATCAAACCGTGCTAACTCAAGGCATAAAAACAAGCTGTCCATTCTGTATCACCTGCTCGTCATATTCGGTGAAAGCCCTAAAACAATACGGCATTATTCTCGGTTACATCATGACCATCGACCGTCTGCTGCGCTGCAATCGTAGTGCAGGCAACAAATACTTCATCTTTGCAGCTCAACCAACCTCAAGAAATTCCAGCCGACGAAGAATCTGTTTTATTGACGAACCGGCAAATAACAATATTTTTAACCGTAAAGTGCGCAAAAAATAAAACACATTGAAGATTCTCACTCACTTTATACGTTAAAATAGAAGGCAGGTAAACCTGCTTTTTCTCACGACATCGACAATAGGATTCGAGAGTTATTTGACCTAATGACGGTGTTGTAAACTTAATCCAGCGGAGCTGGACAGGTAAACCTGCTTTTTCTCACGACATCGCAATAGGATTCGAGAGTTATTTGACCTACTGACGATGTCGTAAACTTAATCCAGCGGAGCTGGTATGAAATACGAACGAGCTTTTTTCAAAATTGTTATACTTTTGCTTGGTATCAGTATCATCACCATGACAATGATTCTGATAAACATAGGGCAAATCCCGTTAATCCTGCCGATTTTAGCTATCCCAGTGATTTATTTTGCACACCGTCAATTAATTGCAGACAAACCGAAGTATCTGTCAAGATTTCAGGCAAATATGACTGCCCTGGTGATGGTGCTTTTCTTGTTGTTGTTTGGTGTCAGTGTTAATGAACCTCTTGTCAGCATTCTTTATTTCTTATTCCTTTTGCTTTTTATTAAGCTTTTACAGAGGAAGCAGAACAGGGATTATCTTCAGCTTATTCTACTATCGTTCACTTTTATGCTAATTTCTGCAATTTATCAGCCTGCAATCTGGTTTCTCGGTATATTCATAACGTATATCGTAATCGGTCTGTGGGCGTTGATTATGCTGCATTTCAAGAAAGAGGCTGACGGCGACCATTCTCTGGATAAAAAGCCGGTTTTGAATATTGAAAGCACACAATTTGGGAAGATTTTTCAGGGGAAATTCCTTGCATTTATCACAACCTTGAGCATTTTAACAATTGCCATCACAACCATCGGTTTTATGTCCATGCCACGCATTCAATCCGGATGGCTTTCGCCGTTAATGCCACCAATTCGGACGAGGAGCGGCTTGTCGGATACGGTTCGGCTTGGTCGCAGCGGTAAAATAGACCTTGATAACAGACGTGCGCTTTATGTTGAATGGAATGAGATGCCTGCTTCGGAAATTCTGTATCGCGCTGTAACTCAGCCTAATTATAATGCGAAAACAAAGCAATGGACTGCCGATGACGAAAAGCATCTTTTTTTTAATGATAAAAAAGCTTCAAGCGAGATTGAATTATCTCAAGTAAATATAAACAAAATCGGCTCATCGGTTGTGGACGTAATTGACCAGCAGTTTAACAGGCAAGTGCAGAGGTTTGTAACACCGGGGATTCCACTCACTTTCGAGCTGATACAGCCCAGGAAAAAGAAATTTGCTTTTGAATATCCTGCATTGACCGTCAAATCACATAAATCTCTTAATGTGCCGAACATTCTTTACAAAACAAAATTCTTGAAATCACCCAAACATGTCGCTGAATTCTGGAAAGCTGCTCCCGCACAAACAAACAGAATATTCCCCGAAAATGCTGCATTGAAAGCAAAATACAAGAAATTTATCGCAGAAAATTGTCCGCCAGAACCAGGAAAAACTGGATGGGATGCCCAAAGAATCCGAAAGCTCTCAAATATTCTCGCAAGCACTCCGTTCGAATACTCGCTTGAACAGCCTGATATCCCAGCAGGCAGAACACCTATCGAATATTTCCTGTTCGAAGGACGCTCCGGTCATTGTGAGTATTTTGCCTCCGCCTTAACGATGCTTTTACGTGCTGAAGACATTAATGCACATGTTGTTACCGGTTATGCATCAAATCCGATAAACCTTCAGGAAATAGGTGGGAAATGGGTTGATGACGTCCGTTGCAAACAAGCGCATGCATGGGTTGAAGTGGAATTTGCTGACTGGGGTTGGGTGCCTTTTAATCCGACACCTGCAGGTTACATTCCACAATACGAGGTAATGAGCGGATTTGACAGGTTTCTTAGCTATGTTCAGTATCAATATCAGCGATATGTGCTTGATTTCAGCTTGGATGACCAGCGAACCTTAGCGAGTGATGTCAAAAGCACCATCAGCGACATAAAAAAAGAGATTGAGAGTATCGGCAATGAAATTCTTGCGATGATTCTGGGTGATGGTGAATTTCCGACCTGGCTTAAGCTTATTATCGGTTTTGTCTGCATTGTGCTGCCGATAACCGTAATTATCATCCTGTTCAGAAAATTTCGCAAGAAGTTCAAATTCAGAAGCAAGAGCAAAATTAAAATTTCAGGTTCTCTTGAGCTTGAGTTTCAGAGTATTTTGCGTTTACTTGAGAGAATCAGGCGAAAACCGCGCACAATTTCTGAAACGGTTAACGAAATAATAAGCAACCCCAGCATTCGAGAATTTGTTGGCGAATCTTCGACTCTATGGCTGCGCAACATTTACTGGGACATCAGATTCAACGGAATATCAATGAACGATGAGCTGCGAAGGAAACTTCGCGAATTATTCAGCAAAATCAAGGAAAACAGGAAAAATCGACGAAGAATCCCGCTGAAACCTTAGTACTCAGGGATTAAAATTATCAATTGTTGCTTGTCATTCCTGCGAAAGCAGGAATCCAGTAGGACAGGCTTCCTAGCCTGTTAATATTCCCGCAAATGTCAGGCAAGATGCCTGACCCACCGACAATGGTGCAAAATTATGTCCCTGACACTAGAAAAACAAATGACCGAATGTGATTGCCGAGATAATTATGCAGTAAATGCCGAAATAACGCAGTTTTTGGACTCGCACGACAAGCAGAATGAGTTGCAGCGCGAAATACGAGCTGATGAGCGAAGCCAGAAACAACGCTGCCAGACTCAACATAGGAACTTCACCCGCTAAGTTTGTTAAATCACGTGCTTTCAGGATAACTGCGCCTGTAATTGCGACAAACCCAAGCATGAACGAGAATTTTACTACGTGCTCGCGATTCATTCTCAGCAAAAGCCCTCCGCCGATTGTCGCACCTGACCGTGAAATCCCAGGAATCAGCGCACATGCCTGAAACACGCCGATGAGAAATGCCTTGAGCCAAGGGACAAGCACATCCTTGAAACGTAGGCGCATGAACGGTAAAATGTCCGCAACCTCCGCTGTTGCCCGATTTTTCATACGTTTGGCGAAATAATCCACGAAAATCAGAAACAAACCGGTGATTGTCAAACAAATTGCAACAACTGTCAAATTTCCCGTAAATGTTGCTTCAATCTGCTCCTTGAAGATTTTGTACGCCAATAATGCTGGCACAGTCGCAATCACAACCGCACCAATGAACGAAATCGAGAAAAGACCAGCAAATCCAGAGCTTTTTACATCAGATTCCGAAGACTTTGTAATGAAAAACTCACGTATAAAGAAAATCATGATTGCAACCGCAGAGCCAGCATGCACCACGATGTCAACACTCAAGCCCGATGAACCTGAGAATTCAAGCCCCAGAACCTGCTTGAAAATCTCCAGATGTCCAGTCGATGACACAGGCAGAAACTCCGTCAACCCCTGAATCAGCCCGAGAATCAATGCTTCGATGATGTTCATGCTGTCCTATCCGATTTTGAAGTTATAATCCGAGTTGTTTGCAATCGTCTCAGCAATCCGCTCACCGAGAAACTTGAAAAACACAATATCACAGGTAATATCGGCAGATTCTGCTATGTCCTCCCATAAAAACCTGCCATCCGCAAGAATTATCACCGCTGGAAACGCTACAACCTCGCTCTCCGATTCCTCAACGGTTTCTTCCGTCAAATCTTCCGCAATGTCCTCAAATTTCTCAATTTCCACGTTCTCATCATCAGTATTTACTGGTTCATTGAAATATTCCTCATTCGTAACGGATTCACCCTCCAATTTCGCCTGCGAAACAAGTTCGCCAAAAGTTTTCTGCGCAGTTTCGTTCTCTACCTCAGCGTTTTCAGTTTCCTCAATTACTTCAGACTCAGAATCAGCCGAATCATCAATTTCGTCCTCATCTTCATCAAATTCAATCTCCATGTCAAATTCATCTTCATCCTGAGGTATAAACGCTGATTTCTCAATTTCCTCAAGCTCATACGCTTGAATCGCGGCATAAATCTCACCTGTCTCATTCTCGCGGAAAATCTGCAAATTCTCAGGCGAATAAAGCGCATCAAAAATTTCCTGATGTTTTTGCAGAAATTCTTCGATTTTCTCAGCCTCAGCATCGTCGGTGTCCTCGGGTATAATCTCAACAAAATGCCCATCAAAATACGCTTTTCCGACGAAACAATCCATAATCTCATCGGTCTGCAGGTCAAACATCCCTGCATTCTTAAAAATATGCACATCAGTTTTCACTGGTAAATCATCGAAAACCTTCACCGCCGCTGGCAATACCTTCTCCTCAGCAAATTTATATGTCAACAAAAATGTCTGCACAGCTTTTTCCGTCGTGAGCCAGCGCACTTTCACTTCCTCAATCAAATCAATCTCATCAGGCACTTTTCCGAATTGCTCCGGCTTCGCCAGTTCGTCACTTAGCGCACTCTTTGCAATTGCCAACCCATCATCGGCAAGAACCGGCACACAACCTTGCTGATGGTGTTTCTCAACATATTCTGTCGCTAACCTCTGCGTCGCAAAATGTTCGTACGCCTTCATCAGCGCATCCTTGGCAATCGTCGGATTGAACCGGAACAGCAAATCCGCAGCAAAAACCCGCACACGCAAATTCTCGCCTTCAATCAGTTTTCGCAAATCTTCCTCAATATTCTCCTCAAACTCAAGTCGTGAAAGTGCCTGAATTGCCTGCTCCGCAAGTGCTGCCATCCTTTGCTTCTTGTTTTTACTCGCCCGTGACTTTTTA
>JAIOTL010000400.1 GCA_021106775.1 Planctomycetota bacterium
AATCAAGGAAACCACGGAAGGTTCGTTTCAACATGAAAACAAGAACAATATTAATCAGCGTCCTGCTGATTTTGGGTTTAGGAACTGTGTTTTACGTTGTTTTAATGGGTCAAGCCAAAGAAGTAACGGAAAAGCAGGTGAAATCGGCTGTCGCCAACATCGACAAAGCAGTCAACATGCAAGAGCTGAATATTCGTGCCAACGAGCTTGAAGAACTCGGTTCAGGTGCGTTGAAATATATCAGGAAAGCGATTCCATCAATCAATATAAATTCAAAGGTTTTTGTTTACAAAATCATCTACAACTGGGGCGATACGGAATATGCCATTGAAAGACTTATGTTTATTTTGCGCAATTACAATAAATCGACAAATGCACAAATACTTGCTGCGAACGTATTATCGCAAATCGGAAATTCCGAACTTGAATCACAATTGATTAGCGCGCTTGAGGTTGAAGAAAACGAAAAAGTTAAAGTCGCAATTGCCGACTGCCTATACGCAACCTGCAAGGAAACAAAAAAATCCCTGAACCAGATGCGCAAGGGTGTTGGGTCGGACGATGTGATTCTGAGCAAGGCTGCGGTTTTCGCTCTTGCACGTGCAGGGAGAGTACAGGACGTTGAGAAAGAGCTTCGAATTTATGCGGAATTGCCCAATTCTGACGGTCTGCTCGCTCGTGAATACATAAAAAACAACAGATTGAGAATCAAGCTTGAAGAAGCCATGCTACCTTCTTCCGAACGCCCTGACACACATGATTATGCCGACAATGAGAAGCCTGAAGTTAAACAGGATGAAAAGGATGACCCAAGGATTTCCAGCCAGATTTTCAAAGAATTGCTTCTGATGATTCAGCGCCGATATCTGGACAAAGATAAAACAGATAAGACTCAGCTTTTGATTAATGCAGCACATAAAATGCTCGATGAGCTTGACCCATATTCCGCATACATTCATGACAGTCAGGAGCTTGAGAACTGGCAAAAGACACTAACCCATAAATATCCTGGGATCGGTGTTGAGCTTGGCAAACGTGGCGGACTGGTTTTTGTGATATCGGCGATAGAAGGTTCACCGGCACATAAAGCGGGTATTAGACCTATGGATATTGTGTCTAAAATCAACGATGAGGACACATATAATATGTCGCTTTTCGATGCTGCCTTTAAGCTTCGCGGACTCGCCGAAAGCACGGTAGAGTTTGAAATTATACGGGTTGGCTGGTACGTCGCGAAAACTTTCTCAATTCTGAGAAGTGCGGTAAAACTTCCCGATTTGTCTTATAAATTGCTACCTGAAAAGCTTGGATTCATTCGAATTCCCTATTTCAAGGATTCGACGAACACTGATTTCCGCAATGCCCTTGAAAAACTGAGGGAACAGGATGCGAAAGGCTATATTATCGATGTTCGCAGCTGTCCGGGCGGCAACATTCTGCGTGCAATTGAATGTGCGGATATGCTGCTCGAGAAAGATGCCCTAATCTCATACACGCAAGGTCAGAACCCGACTTTGGGCGAGAAAACCGAGTATATTTCTAAGCTTGAACAGATTGTTAATGAGCCGGTATATATCATGGTGAATTTCGGAACATCCGATGCTTCCGAGGTTTTCGCAGGTGCTTTGTCCATAAACGATCGAGCACAAATCTTTGCTGAGAGATGGATTACTGAAGATGTCCGCGATGAGCTGATAACCGAATTTAACAAGGAAAAGGACCCGAAGAAGAAGGGTGTAACCTTTGGGAAAGCGATGAAACAGCACATTATTCCTCTCAAATCCAATGAAATCAAAGACTCCGCAATAAATATCACATCTGCGTTTTATTATCTCAAGGGTGGGTACAGAATTCATGGTATTGGCTTGGTCGCGAATAAGATTGTGTGGCGTAATGCGCTTGACGGCTGGGTTATGAATGAATATGACACACCTTCAATTGATGCAAAACTCAATGAATATATCGAGCACAACGTTAATGCTGATTCCTCCAAAATGCTGGAACTTGCTAAATTTGACAATCGTAACCTGAAATCATATCCGAAATCGGGAATACTCTTCGAACAATTGAAAACACGTGCTGAGATGGAACATATCCGGTTCAGATTGCGTGAGAAATTGCGCGAATATCTCTGGGCGAATGAAGCGTACATGTTTGATAAATCAGCGGACTTGCAGGAAGATGAATTGCTTCATCAAGTGATTTACAGCATTGCAACAAAATTGAAAATAAAATTGTCAGAAAGTAAGGCACTTGCACGGTATTTCAAATAATTGTTACGTTATAAGTCGTTGTATAACAACAAGTTATAATATTTTGCACTTAACTTGATTTTTAGGCAAAAATTGTTTAAAATAATAGTGAACTGAATATCGAGTCGCTCCACTCGAATATTTTTCTAAGCTGAGGAACCTTCCTCAGCTTTCTTTATTTATTGATATAACTCATTGCTATTAAACATGTTATAACGATGCATAGATGTGAAATGATACCAAAATGTACGAATATCAGCATCATTTCATCGAGGAAATCAATGTAAAAAAAAGTAGAAACGTTCTAAAATTATAGCAATTCTAATATATTCGATTTAA
>JAIOTL010000391.1 GCA_021106775.1 Planctomycetota bacterium
ACCAATTGTAAAAAAATCATTTTATTAGTATTCATCTAATACGTCCAACTGAATATAATAAGTAAATTTAAAAAAAAGAAATACATCTTTAAAAAATTAACAAATGAAGTATATTTTTACAAGCATTGCTATATTGGGTTTTATATCGCTTAGTTTTGGACAACATGATGAACAATTCATAGAAAAACATTCTAACATTCACAAGGTAGTTGTAACCGAAATACTTCAAACTTCTTCACATACCTACTTGCTAGTTCAGGATGGTAATAAATTACAATGGTTAGCAGTTCCTAAAATTAAGGCAGAAGTAGGCGAGATATATTACTATCAGGGCGGTAATGAAATGAAAGACTTTAAAAGTTCCCAATTGAACAGGACATTTGAATCAGTTCTTTTCCTTGGAGGGATTGTAAATGCAGATCCTTTGGCTGATGAAAAATCTTCTTCACCAACTGCATCTGGTAAAACCAACAAAAACGCAAACAGTATCGAAATAGCTATTGAGCCATTAGAGAATGGAATTACAATTTCCGAGTTGTTTTCCAATAAATTAAGATATGAAGACAAAATCGTTAGGATCAAGGGACAAGTAACTCAGTTTAGTGCTTCTATCATGGGTAAAAACTGGATACACCTGCAGGATGGAACAGATTATTTGGAAGATTTTGATCTTGTTGTAACATCTAACATGGATGTTGAGGTGGGTGACATAGTGGTTATAAAAGGCAAAATTTCTTTGGATAAAGACTTTGGGCATGGGTACTTTTACAAAGTAATTATGGAAGATGGTAAAATCATCCCGTAGACAGATCTATCATAAAATCATTTTTATTTAAGAATACAATCTATTAAGCAACGGTTTTGAGGAATTTTGTTCCTGCCACATTCAGAAGGTAAATAATCAAGAAGTCAAAAAATTCATAGTTGTCATATTTTGTACTTGTCGAAAATCTCCTTTCGAGCCTGATAATCGCAAAAAATCCTCTCACTTATTTTTCGCTGAAATGAGCAAAATCCTATATTCATTCAACAAGTATAAATTCAACCCTTCGGTTCATCTCTCTACCCTTGTTCGTATTGTTTGATGCAACTGGATTTGCCCGCCCTAAACCAATTGTGGTGATCCTTTCCTTGCTTATTCCAAAACTAACCATGATGCGCTTAATTCTTTCAGCTCTTTTCATCGATAAAGTAATATCAAAAGTCTTTTCGTCAACCCCATCTGTATATCCTTCGATCAATATCTTACTTTCTGGAAATTCCTTCATAAAATTAATCACATTGATCAGTTCCTTTTTCGTTTCCTCAACAATTATTGTTTCTCTTAATTCAAACCGAATTGAGGGAAGTTGTATTTTTTCGAATTCTACAAGCAGCTTTTTATATTCAATACTTTTTGTACTTACCACCAGTTTGGATTCTTCAGTGTTATCATCAATACTGATTAGCTGTTCCTCCACATATTTCTCGATCTTTTCAACCTCAACCTCATTATTTGATATAGAATTAAAAATGAATTTATTCCTGTCATATTTCTTTTTACTATGACAACCAGTTAAACATGAGCCTCCATTTTCCACAACTTCAAAAATTATTGGCATTTCCCATTTACCGAACACAACTTTGCTTGCGATAAGATGTTCACTCTGCGACCCGTGCATATCATGACAATTCTTACAACTTCTTCCTTTATCGCCACTTATGTGGACATAATGTAGATTTTGGTCATCATTCCTGAAATTGGTACCGGTTTTTGTAATCTTAGCTTTAATCAGTTCACTATCGTGGCATAAAAAACATAATGCAAAACTATCAGGTTGGGAGGGAGTATAATTTCCAGCAGGGAATGCTTCTTCCAGTAAGGAAGGAAACATAGAGGAGTGTGAAAAATGACAACCGGAACAACCATCAAATTCAATTGCACCATGTACAACTTTACTTTTAGTTAATTTCTTCTTTATGTTACTCAATTTTCTGGTTTCTGTAGCAATTGATTTATTATGACATTGCAGACATAATTCTTTGGACTCTGCAACTAAGAACTTTTTTTGTAATGACGCATGAGGGGAATGGCAGTTCATACATGCACTTTTTTCATTCACAGCTTTATGAACAATTTGATGTTTTCCGATAGATTCCTTAACATCATCATGACAATTGTAACATAAGTCAATACCAGTTTGATCTATTAAATTTTTCTCAGATGATCCATGAACAGCATGGCAATTCCTGCAATCATCCTCAAATGGCGGATGAATATGTTTGGCTGTCATTTCCTGCCCAGATTTTTCGTGACAACTGAAACACAATCCGGGCATCTCGGATTTTAGCAATGATCGTTCATTGGATTTATGAGGATCATGACAACTTTGACAATTCCCTTCGCTCACAGGCTGATGATTAATTTTATTTTCAGTTATCTCTGTATCATGACATTCAAAACATAAATTTGCCACCGGGATTGTTAATAACAAACCCGAATTAGAACTACTATGTGGAGAATGACAAACTACACATTCACCCCCTTCAACAGGTGCATGTGTGTATTTACGTTCAATATCTTCATGACATATATAACATAGCCCTGGCATTTTTTCTGACAGAGTAAATCCTTTCACATTTTCAAGAGGATGATCCTTACCGTTGGATTCATGACAATAATCACAGGATTCTTCTGCTGGTGCGTGAATAATCTGGTTTGCCAGAATTTTGCTATGACAATCT
>JAIOTL010000290.1 GCA_021106775.1 Planctomycetota bacterium
ATTCTCTGGTCTGATAGGGCGGTGAATTTTTATGCAGACTCCGCATCAGGTTTCAAATACAGATTGTATGAGAATTATTTTTATGTGAACGCTTTTGCGCATTATCATTACGGCAAAAAAGATATGGGCATTGCGAAATTAAAGGCATATCTGGCGAAATGGAAAGACGGTAAATACGCTGAGAAAGTTCGCGAATTATTAAAAAATAACTTACAAACTCAGCCTGATTAACGTTTAATTATCATATTAATTCTCAAAAATATCTTAAAGTGTCATTCTCAACTTGATTGAGAATCCAGAATCCGCGATATTAAGTCAATTATCTGGATTCCTGCAATCGCAGGAATGACAATTTTGAATTGCTAGAGAGTTTTTATCCGATAATATATCAAACGAAATCTGAGGTTTTATGAAACACAAATGTCTGGTAACCGGTGGTGCGGGATTTATCGGCTCGCATATTGCGGAAAAGCTTGTAAATGCGGGTCATTCGGTACGCATTATTGACGACCTTTCAAGCGGAAATCTCGAAAACATAATAACTTTCAGAGATAAGGTTGAGTTTATCGAAGGAACAATTACCGATTATCAGGCGGTTGCGGAAGCGATGGTGGATATTGATGCTGTGTTTCATCTTGCAGCGATGCCATTCGTGGTTCAGACAATTCAGGAGCCGGTTGATTCGACGAACGTGAATTTCACAGGCACTCTCAACCTTCTTGAAACTGCGCGACTTCAGGGCGTCAAGGCGTTTGTGTTTTCGTCTTCGTCAGCAGTTTATGGTGACAGCGAAATCCTGCCTGTGCACGAAGACCTTCTGCCTGAACCAATGTCGCCCTACGCTGCCGCCAAGCTTGCATCGGAATTTTACCTCACTCTTTATGCACAGATTTACAACCTACCGACAGTTAACCTGCGTTACATGAATGTTTTTGGACCAAGGCAGAATCCGGAAAGTTTTTACTCCGCGGTGATTGTGAAATTCATAAACCGAATAATAACCGACCGACAGATTGAAATATATGGCGATGGCGAACAGAGCCGTGATTTTGTTTATGTCGAAAACGTTGTCAACGCGAATCTGCTTGCTTTTGAGAAATTGATTACGGGTGAAATAAAGACCGCACTTTGCAATATCGGCAGCGGTTCAAGGTTGAGCATAAATGAACTTGTGAAAACTCTCGAAAATCTAACGGGCAAAACTGCGAAGATTTCATATGAGCCTGAGAGGATAGGAGAAATAAAGCACTCGTACGCAGATATTTCAAAGGCTCTGAATGTTCTTGATTACAAAGTCAATATTAATTTCGAAGAAGGTTTGTCGCAAGTGTTGAAGCACATCGAATCCTTCAATATTTAAACAGGCATGGGTGCAAGCAACCTTTTTTTAATTTACGTCTCTTTTGCATATTTCTCAGAATCGATAGTACACTTAAGTTTCAGTGAACGGTAGAACAGGCATCCCTGCCTGTTTATATTGATGCTGAGTATCAGGCAAGATGCCTGACCACCGACAATGTCGCAAAATTAATGTAACAGTGCACTAATACACTGTCAAGCAAGCTTCGAAGGGTTGTCATTCCCGTGAAAACGGGAATCCAGACTGATACAATATTATATTCTGACTTGCTCTGGATTCCCAATCAAGTTGGGAATGACACTAAAAGGTATTTTCAAACACAGCCTAGTTGCAAGCCCGAATGTCATTATCGGGTGTATTTGATAATTCCTGCCAACTTAAACTATCTTAACACATTGATTTTGCAAGTTAGAATTTTATACAATTTTATTCTGGTTGATTATATTTTTCCTTCATTATCTTCGGAATTTTCGTCCTCATCTTCATGCGAACGTTTCTTGTAGCCGGTTTTCCTGCGAAATGAGCTTCGACTCTTAAACATTATATCCTTCTGTGCTTTTTCTGGAGACGACTCAATGTCTTTCGTATCCTGTTCAAGACTTTGGGATTCCTGCATTATTATCGAGCTGTACTGAGAATCCATCTTTTCAAGTGATTGAGCGATTACGTTTATCTCTGCTGAGCTTATGAACAAAGTTTCACTCGCTTCTTGAATCATGCCTGACTTGCTTTGTTGGTATGACCTTCTTCTTGCGTCCGCAGCAGTGAAAAGGGCAACGTTTGACAGGACTTCGTCGTCAGGCACTTGTACATCAATTTGCTCTTTTTCACCAACTTCTCGCAGAATATTGAATGTTTTAACAGCATTTTCATCCTGTGCGTGCAAAGAGCGATACTTCAGCATACATGTGCAGACCTCGAAAACGCCTGTTTGATGAACCACCGGATAATCTATCCTGAGCATGATAATCTTCTCGTCATTGCTAAAAGCGTCGTCCAGAGCAAATGTGTACTCATTCTCACCCGTTTTTTCAATTGCATAATCAGTCAAAACCCTTCGCAATTCAACACCGTTTTTAAATTCTACGACAAGCTCGATGTCCTGCGCCACCATATTAAGAAGTTCACCGATTTCCTCTTGAAACAAATCCTGAATCCGCTCCGCATCCGCCATATAATAATAATTCCCGCTGCTTTCATCGGCAACCTGCTTCAACAATTCCTCGTTGAAATCAACCCCGACACCCATGGTTGTTGTCCGCACGTCCTTTTTACGGAATTTTCTGCCAAGCTTTGCCAGCTCCTTGCTATCTGTCATCCCTTCGTTCGCAAGCCCGTCAGTGAGCAAGATAATTCTGTTGACATATTTATCGCTGAGATTTTCGGATATTTCGCGAAATCCTTGTTCCCATCCATCTGATAGATTCGTCCGACCGTTAGAAAATATGCTATTAACCTTAGATTTTATCGAATCCTTATTAAATACCCGCCCGGAAGCATGCAAAACCTCGACTTTTTGATTGTATGTGATAATTGACAGTATATCCTCGTTCGTTAAATTCTGAACAAGATGATTAACCGCCTTTTTCACCGACGTTATTTTTTCACCTTTCATCGAACCTGATCTATCAACTACAAGAACAAGATTCAAGGGTTTGCGCTTCGTACTTTGCTCAATCTCAGGAGCCTTTATGCTTAGCATGCAATAATTACGATCAGTTTTCCCGAGTTTCTGAATTTTATACTCAAATTTTGCGTCAACTTTCATTTCACCTTCGTTTGTTAAAGATATTGAATATCTTAACATTTTTGCAGGTGTTTTTCAGCACTGAAATCATATTGATATGCAATTTTGTGCTTTGGGACAAGTATTATCAGTTGTTGATTGTCATTCTGAAAGAGCAAAGCGACTGAAGAATCCAGATGTTTGTACCTAGGATTCTTCGCTGCGCTCAGAATGACAACTTTATTAAAAAAAATGTCCCAGACCACATAGTGCTTTGTCAAGAAAGTAGTAAAGGATTCAAAAAAACTGTCATTCCCAACTCGA
>JAIOTL010000054.1 GCA_021106775.1 Planctomycetota bacterium
TTCAAAAAAACTGTCATTCCCAACTCGATTGGGAATCCAGCAGAAGTTAGAATATAATATTGTATCAGTCTGGATTCCCGTTTTCACGGGAATGACAACACTTCGAAACTTGCTTGACAGTGTACTAGAAACTCAATATCAAACAAAACGCTAAAGAATAAAATTCCCTTTGCGGATTTTTAGGCACAATGCAACATTTGCTTGTAAAGTGCACATCATTTAAGTTAAATGTGTTCATAAGAAAAATTAACGGATGATATGAAAAAAGTGATCTTTCTCGCAATATTCATGGGTTGTTTGTCATTTCAGGGGTGCGCAACATCTGCGGATATTTTTACGCATTCTGGCGAATTGAAAAGACCGACAACTCCGATTAATACAGACCTCACAGATTTTCCTTTTGCCGGATTTTCACAGAATTCAATCACTGAGTTAAAAGCAAATCTTGTCGATGGTGTGAATTTACCGCTTCTTTACACACTTGTTAAATTCAGCAATCCTCAGCTTTTGAGAAAAATTGCAGAGGTTCATTCCGCTCAGGGTGATAGAACCAATGCTGGGGTACTTGAAAATCCTGAAATCCGCATTTATGCCGATTCAATGCCTCTTTCGTCCGGGCAAAGTACAAATGAAAGCAGATTAGGCATGAGAATTGTGCAGCCAATTGACATTTCAGGAGGAATAGCGGCGGAGAAGAAGATAACGCAGGCGGAGCTTGTCAAAGCATCGTGGAATTTAATTGATACCGAGCAAAAAATCAAAATTCTTTGCACAACCGCTTTTTTCGAATACTGGATACAGGCTCAAATTGTCGAATACATGAAAATATTGAAAGATGCCAGAGAAAACCAATATGCCATTATTGAAAAAGAGGTTAAAGCGGGGCTAAAGACAAAATTGATGCTTTTAGAATACAACAGAGCTAAAACCGATGCTGAACTCACATTCCAAGACGAACTGCTTAAACTTGAGCAAACGAAAAACAATATCAAGCGTCTGATAGGTGATTTTACGCTGACTCTCGGAAGTCCGAAGTTTCAGGACAATGGGAAAAACAATATTTTCATTAATGCTGAAGAAAACGTATTTACTGACATCGATAAAGCACGCTGGATTAAGAATCATCCCGCTTATATGTCAGCAACGCAGCAAATTTCGATAAAAGAGGCTGAGCTGTTGAAATACTCAGGACAACATCTGAAAAAGCTTAAAGTCGGCATCGCTTTTGAGTTTGACAACGACGGCGACAACCAGCGTCTAAACGCATTACTTGAGATCCCGTTACCACTGTGGAATTTTGGCACTGGCAGAAAATTTAAAGCGATAGCACAAATTTTCATCGCTCAGAAACATGCTGAGGAAGTTTTATCTCGCCTAAACAATGAAATCGAGAATGCACTTTTCGGCTTCAACACACTGAAAAGAAAACTTGATTCAATACAAGGATTTTTGAGCCAGAAACGCCTGATGCACCAGGAAATCATTAAAGGGCAAGCATCTGTTACAACATTCTTTGATGTACTCGATTCGAAGTCGAAGTTGATGGAATACGAAATCAAGGCGTTGAGAATTAAACTTGAGTTATACAAAACTTATTTTTACTTGTTTGTGTCGTTCAATAATAAATTCCCAAAGTTTAATTAAACTCAGTTTTTCAGACAGAATGGAATCGTTGCGATTTGATTTCCTCAATAATTGTTCATATTGTAAAAGATTTTCATATAATATATTGTTATGTGACTTAGATGAGGTGGACGATGAAAGAACAACAAAAGTTAATAATAGGCATTTTGCTGGCGGATAATAAAATCAACCATGCACAATTCAACAAAGCTCTTGCAACTCTTGAAACATTGCCATCAACTGAACTTGCGAAGCTTAATTGGATTTCACAGGAGTTTCAGCTTTCTAAAGATGACATTATGTCAGTATATCAGAAATCCAGAGCATTATCTATAAAACACGGAACATCAACTGATGCATTTATTTCGCTGGATTTACCAGCTCCACAAACATCTATACCACAAGATATTTCAGACAAAAAAACTGACAGCATCACCGGCACAGATGAAAAACGGTTGACTGAATCAGAAATTGCAATCCAGAAAGGTCCAACGCGATTGGGGAAAAAGTCAACGTATCAGACCGCTGAGAATTTCAGCAAAATAAAGCATAAGCCAAAATTGAAAGTTCAACACTCATTAAAAAAATCGCCATCACGATTTGTTGACCTGGATGTTTCGGAATCGGATACATCGTCGAAAGATGAAGGATTGTTTAAATCATCGGAGTCAAGCCGACCACTTTCGGATATACAAGCCCCACAGGAGCAGAAACCGAAATTAAAGCGAGCTGCATCAAAGATTATCGAGCCGAAAAGTGAGCAAAAACCCGATAAAAAACTGGTTCTTGAAGCACCACCACAGATTGAAGAAAAAGAGAGAAAAGCTTTTGAAATTGAGCAGATTCAATGTGTTCCACAAAATCCTAATGGGGAAATTCTCAAACCACCACCACCGATTATGCCGGCGGATAACATTGAAGATCTCGACGTTGTTGAACTCGAAGCGATTGATGATTTGGAAGAAATTGTGGAAATTGACGATTTGGATGAAATTGAGGAGATTAACAGCGCACCCCCGATGCTCAATTCAGCAAATAAGGGCGAAATAATCGAACTTCCTGAAGACGAAATAGACGAAATCGAGACTGATGACTCAAAAAGCAAGTCAAATCGCTTGCGTCCGAGGTCGCGCAGACATCGACGCAGATAAATCTGCTGAGTTCCACGGTTGCTCAAATTCCTTTAAATAAAAAAACCCGGGCAAAACGCTCGGGTTTCTTGAATTTATTATCGTAACAGAATATAAATTTCTGCGCTCGAATGACTTTTTCAAACACCGCCTACGCCTGTCCCATATAAAATTCCTTGGATTTCTTCTTCTGCTCGGAAATTTTGAAGATTGTTTCCTTGCGTTTTACCGGTTCCCTGATGCCGTCAAGGTTTGTATCAGGTGTGTCCGCATCGTTGGAGAATACGTGAACAGTCCCGACACCCAACACAAGCTGAATTAACCCCTGATAAACCGCTAAATCCTTAATCTGTATCAACCTAATCTGATATTCACGTTTAACAAACAAACCCTCGCGAATTAATAGACGATAATCAGTCAGAACGTAAGATACCGAAACTTTCTTGTAAATCGCGCGATACAGAATCATCAAGAACGGCAGACCGGCAATCACAAGGAAAATATACAAATTAACTTTGTTTTCACCCAAAAATGCAAACTGGGTTTTAACTATCATCCATTTTGCCTTCTCAAGTTTATCCTCAATTGTATTGTATTTCGCCTCTGAAATGACCGTTTTCCCGTTGATTTTCTTGTAAAACGTCGACCAACCTTTCCGCTCATCCTCACTAAGCTGACTCTGCCAAATGCCATGCCTGATGACATCAGTTGGCAGGATAATTACTTTGTTTTCAAGCTCCTCAGCTTTTTTGAGATCTTTCGTTTCTTCTTTTTTCTTCTCGATTTTCTTTTCTTCTTCTTCGCGGGTTACTTTATCCTTCTCCATCATTTCCTTAAGAGTCTTCGCATCCTTAAGCGTACCTTTATTTACTTCATCAGAATGAAACGTTGTTACATGTCTGTATCTGGGTTCAGATAATTCGATGAAAACCTTGAAGCAAAGCCAACCCCAAAAAACAATCCAGATGACGAGCATAATGAATGTTGAGGTCATTGCTCGCAGATTAAATCCTTCTTCCCACTGAACGTTTTCTTCGATGCTTTTTTCTTCACCATCAGCAGGCATATCCCTAGTAAATGGAATTGAATCATGCTCTGTTGGATTCGGTTCAGTATTTTCATTTGCAGTCATAATAAACCCTTTCAATAATCTTTGATTAAATATCTCACGATTTGGCTGTATCTCATAAGTTATTTTGGATTTATTCCGCAAGCTTCACGCAACTTTCGAAATCTCTTCACGCAAAACGTCCTCAACATAGCTTTGGCTTGCCTTCGGCGTCTTTCAATCCTCGATTCCGAACCTAGCACAAATCTGACAAAATACATTTTCAAAACACTTACGGGATACAACCTATAAATCATAAACTAATTCTTCTCGAATTGCATATGAATTTTGTGCAGGTTGTTTATTTTAGAACAGAATTTAGTGCAAATGCATGTTTACTCGGTGAGGCTGGACAGGTTACGCAGCATTGCGTTTGTCATTTCGACGACTTTCTTGTTTGATTCGATGTATATCAATACTCTTTCTTCTTCTATTAGTGGAATAATCATCAATTTCAATGTCGAATTTCTCCTTGCTTCGGCTGAAATACCCGAAGAAGTCAAGTAACAGAATTATTCCAAAGATGATACTTAAAGACATGAAGATATACACCGCCATCTTTACTCCGATTTGTTTTGTATTTCTTTATCGGCAGAATTTTCATCAATTTAACTGCTGAATTCATTGCAACATGTGCTCACACAAAATTTTACCCTCAGAAATTAGGCTCACGGATATGGCAGGTGGAAATTTCTTTTCTTCAAGAATTTTAAATTTTATTGAAATTTTGTATTCCTTGTCACCGATTTTCACGATTTCAACATGGTTATAAATTAATGGAAAAAGTTCCTCAACGTACACAAGCTTAATTGACTGTTTCAACTCCTGAATCTTTCCAGGAGGAAGTGCTTCAATATGTGCAAGATTGCATTCAAGTGGTGATTTGGTCGGTGGAAGTGTGTTAATCAAGTATTCAGGCAGAATTTTACTGCAGGTATAATTTACTTCACGGCTCCATGTTATCGGGAATTTCGGATTTTCAATTTTCAGATTAAACTGCAAATCAATCGTGTAAAACGCAATATCAATCAAATTGTTAACTTCTCGTGATGCTTTGTATAAAGGCTTGTCAAGCGTAACTTTCAGGATATTGTTGTTGTCGTGCTGGGTCTGATTTTGAGGATTATTACTCGAAAAAACGATGCATGCAAACTCCTGCGAATAAGCGATGTCAGCATCCTGGGGGTTTGCAGGGGTTAAACGCAGTTGAAATACGAGTTTGGTTGCATACTTCGGCACCGGATAATTTAGGGTATAAATCCTGGAATCACCAGGAAGTTCCAAACCTATTACTTCGTTTAACTTATTTGCTGTCGTGGAGTATTCGTTACAATACAACTCAAGTTTCAAATCGCATAAATCTCGTTTGCTAATGAGAATTCCATATGACAGCGTAATCTGGCTGTCCTTAACAACAATATCCACCGACTTTGTACACCTATCGGTCAAAAAATACACCCCAAAAACAGGCACCTCGACC
>JAIOTL010000089.1 GCA_021106775.1 Planctomycetota bacterium
AATTATCAGTTGTTGCTTGTCATTCCTGCGAAAGCAGGAATCCAGGAAATTTAGAACTTTTTGGCTTCTGGATTCCCAATCAAGTTGGGAATGACAACTTCTTAAAAAAAATGTCACAAACCACTAGTGCTTTGTCAAGAAAGTAGTAAAGGATTCAAAAACACTCACTGCACACCAAAATATCAAAATTTTCGCAAGTTTACCCTCATTTTTCATCCGCAAGACAGTTCCGCTGCCTGCCATCGTTCAGCCGTCATTTGGAAATCAATCATTACAAAACTTTGCGATTCTGCGAAATATGCGAATTTTAATACAAAATTTGCCCAGCATGTATGACATCATGGAAGCACACACTACAAAATCATTGAACAAAGTGAGTAATACAACAGACACACAAGAAAATTCAGGTTTGCCTGCCTGCCTTTGTAAAATCAATGTAAATACTAATATGAATAGGAATTATGACCAGCCAAAAAATATTAAAAAGTGATTGCGAGAACGCAATGCATATATAAAATACACCCGCTAACAATTCAACATACCAGCTAAGGAGTTATAATATGCGTCACTCGTTGACAAGTTTCCTCTTGATAATGATAATCTGCTCTTTCACAATAAGCTGCAGTAAAATACCGAACAGTCCTTACCCGCTTGAAGAAATAAACGACCCGAATATTTACATCAGTTATGATACACCGCCGAAAACGCTTGACCCAGCGGTATCTTATAGTTCGAATGAAGCCGCCATTATCGGCTCGATGTATGAGCCACCTTTTATGTATCATCCGTTCAAAAGACCGTACATTCTTATTCCTGACATAGTTCGCAATATGCCTATGCCCGAATATCGCAAGCGCGTAACAATCTGGAGTGATGCAAAAGCGGTTAAACTCGGAGAATATCTCAGTGTCGAGCAGAAAAAGGAACTTGAGCAGATTCGCGTTGATGTTTCTGAGAATGCGAAAACGCTTGTAACTCTCAGCGCGAGTGTTCCCAACGAATTGAAATCAGTTGTACAGAGCTTGAAAAGCATGAAAGAAGGTTATATTGTTAAACTTGAACTTAATGACAAGAAAAACTCGCTGATGCGCAAGCAAGTCGATTTCCTTTTCGAGGAGTACAGAAAACTTGCAGATGAGCTTGCAAAATCTGAGAAAAAAGCATCCGACGCCGAGTTGAAATCGAAGGTTGACATGATTTACACGACGCTTTATGACAACCCAATCATGAAACTTTCGATTAATGAGGAGAAGGTTCTTTCGCAGATTAGTGATGAAGCGAAGAAATACTGGGATTATCTTGGTTTGGAGACTAAGATTCTTGAGATTGAAGACTGCAACATGACTAAAAGTACAGTAACTCCTTACAAAGTCGTAAAAATCGAACAAAAGCAATATAATAGCAATTCGGCTTATTTCGTTTCTGTGAAGACTGACGATAAATTCGATGAAAATTTTGAATTCATTGGTTTATCAACAGAATTAGAAATTGTATTGCTAAAATCCTTCACCAATGCGAAGGAGCTGAAAAAACTCGGTTTGACTGACGAAACAATGAAGTATTTCATTGTTACTGAGCAAGCGGATTTTGCCAAAGTTCTTGAGATTTTTTCTTCTAAGGAAAGTGATGTTTCTGAAAAAGAGAAAAAAGAAGTAATTGAAGACAGCAAAACCTCCATAAAAGAATTAAAATTTCTAAATAATTCAATCAATGCTTTTGAAACAAAAACTTGGGCTCTTGATATAGATAAAATCGACAATACTGAGACTCTATGTTCATTCAAAAATTATTCAAATCTTGAGAAAATCACGAATAAAGATTTGCTTTTCAGCTTCTCGGTTTGGCTTCCATCAACAGAAACTGAATGCCGCGATATTAATGACAACCGGACTTATTATCAATCTTTTAATGATGAAACTAAATTGATAGCTGCACAAAGAATTAAACAAACACTCAATCTTCCTAAAATTTTCAATTCAGGTGAAGTGCGTTCGATTTACACGATGAGAATTATGCCGAGAGTCTTCTACCAACCACACCCCTGTTTCGCCCGTGACAAAAAAACAGGCTCGTATCTTTTCCACGAAGGTAAAAAACCGTTCATCAAAACAACACGCAAGGAAGACGGCACAACGCATTATTACATTAGACAAAACGGAAAAGACGTTGAAATATCAAAAGAGCAGAAAACTATGCTTGAAGGTTCACCCATTGACGAAGTAAACCTATCACATGTTTACGACCTCGAACGTTTCCAGAAATACTTCCCTGAATATGACCCGAAAGCATCAACAAGAGAGCTTACCGCCGCTGATTATGTTTATCAACTCAAACGAATGCTGAATCCTCAAGCACCAACTCAGATTGCAAACACAATATTCACATATCTGAATAAAACATACGATTTTTATAAACATCTAAAAAGTATAGTTATCAATCTCCGTAAAACAACACGTGCAGAGAAAGGCATCGCATATTCGCAGGAAGTTGATGAAGAGGAAAACCCGATTAAACTCGATTACGAAGATATTCCTTACGAAGGTGCAAAGGTTGTTGACAGATATACATACCAGTTTGTCCTTAGCCAACCTTACCCGCAGTTCAAATACTGGCTTGCAATGCCGTTTTTTGGACCGATGCCCTGGGAAGCCGACATATTTTTCCTTCAGGGACCGATGCAGAAAAACACTTTAACATTGAGCAAATTCCCGGTTGGAACGGGTGCTTATAGAATGTGGAAATACCAGCGTCAAAGCGAGATTTCTTCGATTAAGAATGAAAATTACAACAGACTCGGACCGGAGAATGGCGCAAAACCACCAATTTATCTTGAAACACCCAGAGGCTCAAACATGCTTATGGCAACAATGCCTTTAGGTGTCACAGATGAATATGTAACCCTGGGAACGGGTGTTGACAAAAACAAGAATGGCAAGCTTGACAGCTCACCAGATATACGCAAATACCTGACAAAACACGACTATGCTGAACTGCCTTTCTTCGACGAAAACAACAACGGAATCTACGACGGAATCAGATACTGGGACGATAATGAACGATTTGCACGAATCGATTACGCCGAGAATTTCATCGATTTCAACGAAAATGATGTTTTTGACGAAGGAATCGACCGAAAAGTCAACTTCGCTGAGGGTGTTTATTTCGAAGACCTGAATCTTAACGGGATTTATGATTCAAAAATAAATGAAAAATGGTACGAATTCCCGGCAACATACCGGACAACATATCCGTATGCAGGTCAAAAAAGCTCCTGCCCTGATAAACACGTCAAGGAACTCGTTTCTATGCAGAAAGAAGCGAGTAAGCTTTGGATTGACAAGCAAAAGAACAATGCTCAACTGCGTAAACTTGACGAAAAAATCGCTAAGGAACTCGTCCATGTCATGGAAGAGTATAATTATACGCAGGACCAGATAGGTGATGAAGCAGCGGGTATCCTACGTGATGCCGGTCGAAGATTACCGTTTATGAAAGCGATTATCAGACGCAGGGAGAAAGAAGCAACTTCGTACTGGAGCAAGTTTATCCAGGGTTATTACGAATTAAGCGGTGTTGGCGAGGACAAATTCGACAAATTCATTGATATGTCACCAAAAGGGGCGTATCTTTCTGAGAATCTGAAGAATAAAGGGATTCAGCTTAGACGTTCAGTAAGAACTTCTATCTGGTATTTTGCCTTCAATATGCAGAATCCGACTTGGGGTTGGGCTGAGAATTATGATGATGAAAAACCTGACTTGAAGAAGGCTTTGATTCGACAGGCGTGTACAATTGCTCTGAATTTTGAAGAATTCAATGATACGTTCACCAACGGCAGAAACATGGCAAGTCATATGATTTTGCCACCCGGTATTTACGGTTATGAAGAAGCCAAAGTGCAAACGTTCTTTGACGATATTTCTGACCTGGAGTATTACTACAATGAAACTATCCTCAAAGATGACAAAGATAAACGTTTGAAAATCAATGCAATGACAAGTGAAGAATTAGCTGAATGGGGTGAGAAATACGCGATTATTTTCCTCAAATATGCTGATTTAACCGAGCCTGAACAAGACCTTGCTAAAATGCAGAAATTCGAAAGAAACAAAGCGGAATATTTAAAACAAGGTTTGCATGCGGAGAACATTAAATTCAATGATGATGAAATGCTTGCTGAAGTACATTTCGGCTTGAACTGGGCTGCTTATACCTGGGACAAAGCATCCGGTACCGCTGTTAGACGTGATTTATCGTATGCGAAGAAACTTCTCGAAAAAGCCGGTTATCCAAACGGTAAGAATAAAGCCGGAAATCAGCTCACTTTGAAATTTCTCACAATGGGCACATCGCCGGAATATCTTGACATCACCGCTTGGCGCATAAGAAAGCTTAATAATATCGGTGTTAGCATGAAAGTAGAAGCAGTTGATTACAACAAGTTCCAGGAAATTACGAAGAGTGGCGGATACCAATGTCTCGAATGGGGCTGGAATGCCGATTATCCCGATCCTGAAAACTTCTACTTCTTATTGCATGGACCTGGTGCAAAATGTGCCAGTTCAAGCCTGAAAAAGCTCAGTCAGGGTGGTGGTGAAAACGCAGCCAACTACTGGAGCGAAGACTTCGACAAACTGTTTAAGCAGATGTCAACCATGTCCGACACTCCAGAAAGACTTCGCATTATCCGCAAACTTAACCAATTGCTCAGACGCGATATGCCCTGGATATACAGTAACCTCAGTGTTAGCTACGTTTTATTCCATAAATGGTATCAGAACTCAAAAACAAACTTGATGGGTAATAACAGCTATTGGTTCAGACGCATCGATGCTGACGTGCGCGCAGAATACAGGCTTGAGAGAAACAAGCCTCTGTGGATGCCCATTATCATTTTCTTTGCATTGTTGATTGTTATTCTAATTCCTGGGATTATTGCCAAAGCCAGACAGGAATCAAAGAAAACCGGAAGGCTTGACACATAATATCCCGGTATGAAAAAATTTAACATTTATTAAAATAAATAGACAGGTACGGAGGATTTTAATGATTCAATACATAATACGAAGAAGTTTATACGCAATTCCGATTATTATCGGTATCAACTTGCTTGTGTTTTTCCTCTTCTTCTTCGTTTACAGCCCGGATAAAATCGCTAAACGCCATCTCGGTCAAAAAGCACATTCACAGGAGCAAATCGAGGACTGGAAGCGTGAGCATAATTATCATCTGCCATTGATTTATCACAACGGATACGATTCTATCACATATATTGAGAATAGAATCGATTCGCGTAACGGGGTATTGATAAGTAACGATTACATCACTCCTGGAAATTATTTTATCGATATTCAGGTGCAAAAAGGTAAAACTTCGCCTTGCGTACTCTTTATCGAACGTGTCGATCCGAGTATTGTTGAAGGTAATAAATCGACTAATAAGAAATATACAGATAAGATTATTGAACTGGCTCATCATGCTGATGTTTCAGAATCCGAGTTGACCAAGGTGGATAGATCAAAAGCATTGGAATTCGGCAAGAAATATCTGATAAACCTAAAATCAAGCGATAAACTGAAATTCAAACTTGAAGAGGTTTTCGATAGAGGCAAAGGATTGATTGCTTATTTCGCGGCAATAAAAACACCCAATGGAAGTGACCGTGGAAATGCTAAAGTCAAAATGAAACTTTCGAAACTTCAAATCGATTATGTCAAATCAGGTGATTTTGTTTCGGTTGAAATACTCGGTGGACAATTTGAAAGAGATGCTGTTGCATTCACTGACACAACCGACGCAAAAGATTATTATGTTGAATTCGAATCAAAAGTTAACAGTCCTAACGACTTCTACTTTATGGTCGGCAAACCCACAGAGAAACAAATCAAGGATTTCACAAACATTAAAGGTAAAATCAGTGATTCGTGGATACTTGAAAACAATCTAAAACTCGAAACAGCAATCGAAATCAAAAATATTAAGAACCATATGCCGACAATCGGCAAACTTTACCATGTTGTCCTTGATAATAAGCAACAAAATGCGTTTGAAAGATTCAAACTTGCGCAAAAAGACGTTCAGGAGAGTTCGCTTGCAGTATTTGTGCATGTTGCTGACAACACAACATATAAATCAAGACTCAGCATCGCTTTGAAAAAAGCACAACCAATGGAATTCGTGGGACATATTCAGCAGACGATTCTTTTCCAAAAAGGTCTTCAGCTTTTGTGGTTCAATTTCGGTAAATCCGACACTGACAAGATTCCAATCGGATATCAGATTAAACAAAGAATGAGGCCATCACTTTCGTTGACAATTCCGATGTTTATCCTCGGTTTGTTCGTCGGTGTTACGATTTCGATGATTGTAGCGTTTTATCGCGGTTCATATATCGATATTACTGCAACCGTGTTATGCGTTTTCGGAATGTCGATATCTTCGTTGTTTTACATTATTCTCGGTCAAATCTTTTTCTCGGAATGGCTGAAAATATTCCCTGTTTCCGGCTATGATTCAAGTTTCTTCGAAATCTGGCGTTTCGTTTCCATGCCTGTTATTATCGGTATTATCATGGGTTTGGGAGGCAGAATCAGGTTTTATAGAACATTATTCCTTGAGGAAATCGGCAGGGATTACATCAGAACCGCAAGAGCAAAAGGATTATCAGAAACCAAGGTTCTGTTTAAACATGGATTAAAAAACACGATGATTCCGATTTTAACATCTGTCGTTATGACAATTCCGTTCCTGTTTATGGGTTCATTCCTGTTTGAAACATTTTTCTCGATACCGGGACTGGGATCGTTCGCAATTGAAGCTATTTTGGGCAACGATTTCTCGATTGTTCGCTCAATGGTTTATATATCTTCACTCTTGTACATTATAGGTTTGATTCTGACTGATATTTCGTACGTCATGGTCGATCCAAGAATTAAATTTTCGTAGGCTGACTTAGGTATGTTCTCTTTCAATTCAGAAAGATAGCATAGAAATTTTGCATACGAAAAAACATTGAAAGAAATAGCCATCATAGGAGGAAAAATATATGGATATCGGACTAACAGTCGCAATGAGATTTTACCTGTGGCCCTTTTGGCATCAATTCTCATTGATAATATATCTGCTCATTGCAATTGTCTTCACTCTTGCTGCGATGAAAAAAGCAGCAGTAAAAAGAAAAAGACGAAAGATTTTCGAGAAGCTTGAGCTTTCGATGCTGCAAGAGCGAAAAGATGAACTCGCAAGTACTGAACAAGTGCAAAACTATGAAGAAACACTTCATGACCAACTTGCCAAGCAGGGGATTACACTTGAGAAGAAGCCTGTAATTTCAAAATTTCTCATTTGGCAGTCCATTATTTTAATGATCTTGATGAACATAGTGAACTTATGTTTCGGCTTTAATCAAGCGTCTTCTGAGCTGAAAAAGGAACTTGCACCAGAGCAAAAACGCTCGGCACAACAACAGTTTGGCGTGGAATTCGACGAAGACAAAGACGTTGGAATCTCGTTTTTTGAATATGTAGGAAAAATCTGGAGAACTGCTCACTTTCAGAATGTATGGGTTTTCGATATTATTTTCATTATGATAATTTTATTGACTGCTGCCAGCGAGAAGGAATATTGGCGAGAAGCGTGGCGATTAGTGAAATTGAGGAAACTAGGCATAATCTCGTTTTACATATTCATGGCATTTATACTCGCTGCGGTTCTTGATTCCATTGCATGGCGAAACTTGAAAGCCGATGATTTCGGCAACATCGAACTTGTACAGACAGGTGAAACACAGCCATTGAAAGACTCAGAGGGTAATGTGATAAAACCCTCGGAAAACCAGGACATCGAAAAACTGCCACAATATCAACAAGTGATGATTGGCGATCCGGTTCTCGAAGAAAATAAAAGAAGCTTGCTTGACAGAATTTTCTGGTTCTGGAGCCGTGATGACGAGCATGAACAAGGATATTCCGAGCCTTTTGCCAGATACACTCTCAATAAAACAACTCTCAACGACTTCCGTCATAATCTATATATTGATATACCAGAAGAATCCC
>JAIOTL010000221.1 GCA_021106775.1 Planctomycetota bacterium
CTGTTGAGTTGACAGGTGGCTATCCTCAGATGATGGATCCGAATTATGCTCGAAGAATCCTTTCGCTTGGAAAAGATGGACTGCCTGCAGTCATTGGTTGTGCGAAGTCGTCGCATCTGTTTTTGAAAAGAAATGCGGTTGCAGCACTTGCGAATTATCATGATAAGGCAGCATACAAGGAATTACGGAAATATATCAAGCATAAAGACCTTGTTGTACGTTTACGTGCGATGAAAGGTCTGATGAATACGAAATCAAAAGAGAATATCAGTTATTTCAAGAATATGCTGAGTTCAAAGGACCCAATGTTCCGCTCAATCGGTTGTTATGGACTTGGCAGTTACGGCGATAAGGACGTTTGCGGAAAATTGATGACATATTTCAATTTCGCACTGAAATCCAATAATAAAGATTTTATGTGGTCGCTTTTGCCGGCAATCAGAAGATGTGACGATGCTGAAAGCAGCAAACGCGATTCATGGGTTGATATTTTACGTTCTGCTGCGAAACGGTTTAAAAGGTCGTTCCCAAGCAGAAGTTCGGGTGATGCGGGTGGAGAAGTTCCCTCACCGCAAGACCCGAAGAGACCAAACGTAACAATTCTGGGTCAGCGTGCAGCATATCCGGAAAAAATCGGTTATAAGAACATAATTTTATGGCAAATGACACAACTCGCACTCGCTGCACTGAATTCTGAGCTTGAAATCAACAGGGTTCTAAGCTTGTTGAAAAGCGGCGGTGTAGGGCAGGCTTTTCATAAGGTGAACTGGTTCTTAGTACCTGACGCACTTGGAAACATTCCCGGTGGAAAAGGTGTCGATGCACTGAAATCAATTGCACAGGACGCCGCTATCCCTGAAAGTATCTCTGTTTGGGCTGTTCGCGCACTTGAAAGATTGGAAGTCGAAGCGAAATGGTTTTATGATATTGTTGTCAGTTACGGACGTTCGACTGTTCGCGCGCAGGCATTGATTGCACTGTCGCAGAAATCGGGCAGCATGGCAAAAGAAGCATGTCAGAAAGCGATTGAAAACTTCAACTCTGCACCTTCAAACGGAGCGGAAGCGTTCTTTTATACTTCGGTTTTGCATATAGGCGGTCAACTTAGCGCGTTTAAATCTGAAAAGCTGTTGGAAGTAACACGAGCTTGTTTCTCAGCACGTGCATACGCAAAACGTCAGGGAAATAATGACCCGGACATCACAAAATCCAACATTTCAGTGTATCCGCCGCTTCTTGAGACTGCTATTCTCGAGCTTGGCAGGACTGGCGATGAGAAAGCGATTGATTTATTTATGGATATTCTCAAAGCCGATATGCCTAACGGCTCACCTGAAGCAGCACTTGCTCTTGGTGTGCATCTCAAGCCTGAGGTTATACAAACGTTGATTGCCACGCTTCGGGATTGTTCTCAGGGTTGGACTCGGTTTTGTGCTTATCGTGCGCTTAAGAACCTAAGCGATAAGGATTATTTCTGCGATTGGATTTTTGGCAGTAAATCAGTGAGGGAAAGACGTCTTTCTGGTTATGAAGACTGGCTAAAAGAGTTGAAATTGCCCAAATAAGGATTTTGCCACAGAGAACACAAAGAACACAGAGAAAATATAGATTCTAAAATTAAGCTTCTTTTTTTTACTTTTCGCCTTGATGCCTTCTTTTAAGATTTTTTGCCACTAAGAACACTAAGAAATAGTAGGTCAAGCATCTTGCCTGACGCTCAGCATCAAAATAAACAGGCAGGGATGCCTGTTCTACCGTTTACTGAAACTTATGTAACATTGTACTAGGCAGTGTTTGAAAAATAGTTATGATTGAATTATATCAGATTTGCGTGAGATTCGTAATTTCTAATTGAAGAACGCCGCAGGTGAAGCCAAAGCTTCATTGAGGACGTTTTGAGTGATGAAATTTTGAAGATTGCATGAAGCTGGTAAAATGCACAAAAGTAGTTTTCAAACACAGCCTAGTTTTACTTGAGCTTTTCATCAATCTCATCAGGTGTGATACCAAGTTCCTCGGATGCTCGTAAAACGTCCTGACTGAAGAATTCCAGCGTTTTTAAGATATGCTCGCGAACTACATCAGTAAGCTTGCGAGGGCGAAACTCTGTCAACTCGCTTTTATCCGAGGTCATTTTATCGCGAATGTATGGTGAAAGTGTTTCAATGCCTATCATATCGTTGTCTGCGTTAATCACAGATGTTGCGATAATGTCGCGAAGTTCCTGCAAATTACCGGGGAAATGATAGTTTTTGAGAATCTCAATGTATGACTCAGCAAATCCCTTGATATTCTTGCCTGTACGCTGATTTTCTTGCGCCAATGCAAACTCAGCAATGAGAAGTAAATCATCCGGGCGTTTTCGTAGAGGTGGAATCACAATTGAATGCAAAATCAAATGATTCAGCAGGTCGGGGATTATAAAATCGTTGAATTCATCGACAGTCAGGTCATGAATCGACGCTACAATTACACGTACATCGATTTTCTTAATTAATGTTGAACCTTCACTGTAATATTCATTGTGTTGAAGAACCCGATTAAGCCGAATCTGTGCTGCTTCCGACATCTCCTCAATGTTATTGACAAAAAGTGTGCCGTTTGCCGCTTCCTCAAGGAATCCGGATTTCTCCTCTTCGCCCTTCCAGTCTTGTGCCTGCCCGAACAATGCTGCAGAGAAAAGCTCAGAATCATGTGCAGCGACATCTACAGCGACAAAAGGCATATCTTTTCTGGGGCTTGCACTGTGAATTGCCTGTGCAAGAGAATTCTTACCGGTTCCTCTCTCTCCGATGATGAAAACACTCAGACCTCCCGCAGCCATCTTCTCAATCTGATGAAAAAGACGTATCATTTTCGGGTCTTGCGTTGGTACATGATCGAACACTTCTTTGTTTTCTAGGTCTTCTTTGGTCAATTGCTTGGGAAGCTGAATAATCCGTGTTCGCAGCGTTCTATGCTGAATCGATTTGTCTAAAGTACTTAACAAAAATTCATCATCAACGGGTTTTGTCAGATAATCGAACGCGCCGAGTTTCAGTGCTTTCACCGCCAGGTCAACATCGCTGACACCTGTAAGAATAATAACGGGTGTATCAATCTTTTTCTCTTTCACAAGCTTCAAAATGTCCATTCCGCTGAGATGCGGCATATCCATGTCAAGCACAATTGCGTCGAAAGTCTCTCTTTCAAGGATTTCAGGCACATCTCGCGAATCATTTACGATTGTGCTTTCGTATTTCTCAGTCTGCATCAAAAAAACCATCAGATAATTGGTTACAGCAACATCATCATCGCAGATTAGTAATTTTCTCATGATTTGTTCTCTCTTTCATGCTTGAGAAATCTTGTTGATTCCTGGCTTTTCTTGCGTATCGGGATGCGAATTGTGAATGTAGTGCCTTCGCCGAAATTGCTTGTAGCGGAGATTTTACCTTTGTGTTCCTCAATAATTCTGTACGCGATTGAAAGCCCAAGCCCGGTGCCGCCTTTTGCGCGTTTTGTTGTGAAAAAAGGGTCGAAAATCTTATTCAATGTGCCTTCGGACATACCTTTGCCGTTGTCCTCGACTTTTACAACAATTTCACCTTTTTCAATAAACGTATTAACCTTAATGAGTCCGCGTTTTTCCTCGTGCATTGCCTGACTGGCATTAATAATCAGATTTATGATAATTTGTTCAATTTTCTGAGCATTTCCCTGAAACATGGGAATATCGTTACCGAGTTCAAGCTCAATTTCAGCATAATTATGAACTTGATTGTGTACAAGGCGCGTACTCTCAGCGATAACGTTGTTAATGTCAACCTGGTCGATGAGAAGTCCCTCGTCCTTACGGGCGAAACCTTTCAGATCTTTTACAATGCGCTTGATACGTTCTGAACCGTTTGCCATATCATTAACAAGCGTAAGAATGTGCTGGCGGAAAAAATCGTATTTCAGTCTGGCGATTTTTAGCTCTAAATGCTCCTTCTGATATGCGTCGAGGATTGGCAGAATATCTTCAAAAGCCTGCTGAATAATTTTGATATTACCCCTGATAAATTGATTCGGATTGTTAATTTCGTGACCGATACCGCTTACAAGCTGACCCAGCGATGCAAGTTTATCCGCCTGCTGAAGCTGTTGTTCATACGTCTTCTTAAAAGTAATATCCCGATAAAACTCAATTATTCCCTCAACTTCGTGCTCGTTGTTGAAAATCGGCATCGCATGTACTTCATAAAATTCATCTTCATGCTCAATCTCAAGTGTAATGGGCGTTTTTTCTCGGATTATGCGTTTGAGTCTGCAATCAAGGCAGGGTTTATCGCTGTTAAAGAACGTTTTATAGCATTTTTTCCCTGTTTCGACATTCTCACGGTTAGTCATAATAACATTGCGCTGTAAATCAATAATCGCCATCTCATCCGGAATCGCCTTAAACATTGTCTCAAGCCTGACTTTCGATTGCTCGAAGCCTTTTGAGACATCGCCGAGATAGGAATTCAACGTGTCAAGCTTGGCGTGTTGCTGATGTAAATCCTTAGTTCGAATTTCAATTTCTTCCTCAAGCTCCTTTAGCCTGCGATTATATTCTTCTGATTCCTCTTGTTTACTTGTAACAATCTCGGAAAGCAGTTTCCTATCGAGTGCCAACCCAAGCATACGAGCGATTTCATCCAATAATTTCCCTTCCTCAGGAAGCAATGCAAGCTCTGGCTTTGAGTAAAACACAGTTATCTCACCTTGTTTCTCATCGCTTAAGATTATCTCAGAGCGGATAACATTTTCATGAACTGGCTTTTTACCATATGAATTATCCTGATATTCGGAATAAATCTGTGCTGATTCAGGATATTTCATTCCTTTGCTCAGATAGTTTGGCAGCTCAGCAAAGAATTCTTTGCTTGAATGCGACTTCTGAATCCATTCAGCGACAGAGTATAAACACGCAAGCTCCTTGGCACGTTCGGTTTGTTCATATTCATCGGATATCGGCAGGTTCTCGAGGCTTGATTTATTATTTGACCAGAAAAGAAACAGTGTATTCCCGTTAGAGGTTGAAACAGAGGTTTTTAGAGGAATGTATGACTTTTTATCTTTATTCTTGAGATAAAAGATTTTGCTGGATTTTCCATCTCTTAAAGTTTGCAATACATTACGGAATTCTGTCAGTAATTCATCGTCAAAAATGCCTTTAAGCGTGATTTTGTCAGATGTTACATTATTTCGGATGCATTCATCCCGAAATTGTCTGCTCATGCTGATTACATTTTCATTGCCATCAACAACAAGCACATAATTAAAACTTTTTTCAAGCAAACCAAGCAGCGTGTCCGTTGTAACTGTCATAATACCTCAATATTTATCACATAAATTTTGTCTCTGATGGAGTTATTATCATATTGCGGAAATTCCATAATACTAAACTTTTAAAATAAAAAAAGCGAGGGGTATGTATACATGCATAATCCTGTGCCACTTTAGCATTTTTTACTGAATTTGTCGTTTTTGTAGAGAAAACATCCTCTTGTCATTGCGAGCGAAGCGTGACAATCTTGGAGTTCCATCGAATCCAACCTGACAAAATGCTGATTCTGATGAACATTTGCTTTATTTTTGTTAGCGTATGCGAACCATGGTGTTTCTTCGTGTCCTTAGTGGCTAAAAACTCTTAATTTTTCCTGTGAATATCATGCAAGATGCCTGACTCTTCTACTTTGTGCGAAAATCAATGTAACTTTGCACTAGGCAGTGTTTGAAAAATAGTTACGATTGAATTTTATCAGATTTGCGTGAGATTCGGAATTTCTAATTGAAGAACGCCGCAGGTGAAGCCAAAGCTTCATTGAGGACGTTTTGAGTGAGGAAATTTTGAAGATTGCATGAAGCTGGTAAAA
>JAIOTL010000393.1 GCA_021106775.1 Planctomycetota bacterium
GTTCATTTGTTAAATTCCTGCTATTTTTGCCAAGTATTTTAATCCTTCTCGTCTGGTTCTTCTGTATATTCAAATATTTCAGAAACGTGAAAAAAGTCAAATTGACAAAACCTTTCGCAGAACCTATCGGCGATTATTATGAATCTGACGTCGAAAAATATAAAAAAGATTACACAAGATTGTTTCTAATAATTGGTACAATTGCAGCACTATTAGTAATTGTTATGGGTGATTTAGCAGTTAGCGTTATTAGTAGAAGAGCATTCAATTCGAATAGAATAAGTTTAAGACTTGAAGCAGAACCAACATTGCAAGCTATAGCATCGAGATTTGAAAAGTACATTCAAAAAAATAAATCTGAAAATTATAAGCCATCAAAACTTCAGACATATAAAAATGCTGAATGGAATAGCATATTTGATTGTAATTTAGAATGTTTTAAACCTGAACGGAATGCACATAAAAAAGCACAAATATTAATCAATTCTCCTATAATTTTTTCTCAAATCTTATTATAGTTTCCAATCCGTATGAGTACTGGATAGATTCAAGCGAAATTTCTCATTTTAAGTTGCGATATAATCCCTATTTGCAGGAATCACTAAATTTTGTTCCTTATGAACATCATCGAATTGTCTATGATGGTGTAGTTCAGGAATTTTACATTGTTGATTTGGCACTAAAGAAATATAGCTACCTTGAGAATCTTTCATATTTTAAATATGTTGGAATTCTTGAGTATGATTCGCGGACGAGGGAATGTTCGTTTATTTACGATAACTGGTGGGATAATTTCAAGGAGAATTATAAATGGGTGATTTTCTTATGTACGTATCTACTCACATTCGCTGTCTGCTTCCTGATGATTGTAACTTGCCGCAAACTCTCAAACAAAAAGATTGAACGGGATTGAGAAAATTCGGTATAAAAACTGGTAGAGTGTGGAATTCGTTTCCGTTTTCCACATTTTTTATTATATTTCGGGTTTCATTTAACGTTTTCACAATGCACAACGTAAGAGTCGCTTGTATGTCATTCCCAACTTGATTGGGAATCCAGCGGAAACACGACTTCTTATCGAATTACTGGATTCCCGTTTTCACGGGAATGACAAAGGCAGAGATGATTGACAAGGGTAGAATGTTGACAGGCAAGGATGCCTGTCCTACCGAAGACTAAGGAAGGTCAAAGGAGATTCACATGGCGCGAAACATTACTCCCAGAAGTGAGGATTATTCGAGGTGGTACACTGACGTCATCGCAGCGGGTGAGTTGGCGGATTATTCAGACGTCCGCGGCTGCATGGTTATCCGACCGACAGGATATTCAATCTGGGAGCGGATTCAGCAGGACCTTGACGCACGTTTCAAGGACACAGGTCATGTGAACGCATATTTTCCGTTATATGTGCCAATTTCGTTTTTCGGCAAGGAAGCTCAGCATGTCGAGGGTTTCGCGATGGAATGTGCGGTTGTTACGCATTATGGCTTGTACACTAACAAAAATGCTGACGGAACTGTCGAAGTTAAGGTGGATGACACGAAAAAGCTTGATGAGCCTCTGGTTGTGCGTCCAACCTCAGAAACAATCATAAACGCGATGTATGCCAAGTGGGTGCAGTCCTGGCGCGATTTGCCCATCCTGATTAATCAGTGGGCGAACGTTTCACGGTGGGAGATGCGAACCCGACTTTTCCTGCGCACGTCCGAGTTTCTGTGGCAGGAAGGACACACAGCACATGCGAATGCGGAAGAAGCGGAAGCGGAAGCTCTGAAAATCCTTCAACTTTACAAGGATTTCATGCAGGATGTGCTGGCAATTCCAATTCACGAGGGTCCAAAATCTGAAAGCGAAAAATTCCCCGGTGCAATTGCAACGTACGCGGTTGAGGGGTACATGCAGGACGGAAAAGCGCTGCAGATGGGCACTTCGCACAATCTTGGGCAAAATTTCGCCAAAGCTTTCGGCACGCAGTTTCAGAATAAAGACGGCGAGTTAGAGTACGTTTATCAGACTTCGTGGGGTGTTTCAACCCGATTGGTTGGTGCGGTTATCATGGCACATGCTGACGACGAAGGACTTGTGCTGCCACCCAAAATTGCTGACACACAGGTTGTTATCGTTCCAATCTGGAAGAAAGATGCACAAAAAGCTGAGATTATGCAATATGCGGATGAAATTTTCGCAAAACTGCGTGAAGCAGGCGTGCGGGTAAAGGTTGATGACAGAGATTCCGAGCGTCCTTCGCAGAAATTCTTTCATTGGGAACAACGCGGCATACCACTACGCATTGAAATCGGTCCGCGCGACCTTGAGAACAAAAAATGCGTTTTGAAACGTAGATTTGACGGCGAAAAGCTCTTCGTCGATGTTGCGGATATTGCTGAGACAGTTACGGACCAGCTTGAAAACATTCAAACGCAAATGTTCGAACTCGCGCTTAAACGCAGGGACGAAAACACAGTAAACGTTGATACATACGGTGAATTCAAGGATGCCATCGAAAATAATAAGTTCGTGCTTGCGCATTGGGACGGCAGCGTGGAAACCGAGGAGAAAATAAAAGCTGACACAAAAGCGACCATACGCTGTATCCCTTTCGCTCAGCCCTCCGAACCCGGCATTGACATTATTTCTGGCAAACCCTCGCAAAAGCGTGTTTTGTTCGCAAAATCCTACTAACGAGTGCAAGGAAACAAAAATGTCATAGCTGTCATTCCCAACTTGATTGGGAATCCAGTATTTTCAAATGACAAGTAGTTCTGGATTCCCGTTTTCACGGGAATGACAGGATAGAGCAGGAATGACAGGATACAGCAGGAATGACAGGATACAGCAGGAATGACAGGATAAAGCAGGAATGACAAGGCAGAGTGTTGACAGGCTAGGATGCCTGTCCTACCGAAAACCCTGTATTCTTCGTTTTGCTCAGAATGACAGGATAGAACGGAAATGACAAAACATTATTTCAACATATCTTTCGAAAAATGTTATATTGTGAGGAATATATCGAGATTTGAGTATGGCGTATACAGCAGAGCAATTTTACGGAAAAATCGGAGTAAACAAAGGAATTCTCACGCAGGAACAACTTAACGAATGCTTTTCGATTCAACGCCAATATTTTCAGAAAACAGGTTATAGAGAACCTTTGTCGTATATCCTTCAGCAGAAAAAACTCATCACGCGCGAACAAATGTACAAGCTTTTACAGGAATTCAAATATTCGTGCATGCGCCGAGACGATAAAAAAATAGCAGAAATCATCAAAGACAAAAACTTCCTGTCAGATGAGGAGGTTGAGATAGCACTTAAATTTCAGCGAAAACTTTTTAGAAACGGCGTCGGACTTTTTCAACTGGGTGAAATTCTGATTTCAAAGGAAATTTTGGACGAAAAAATAGTTTATGAGATTCTCTGCGAACATTGGCAGCACGAACATCCTGGAAAAGAACTTCCTGAACATGCAAAGATGCAGATTCTCGTTGAAGAAGATTCTGATTATATATTCGAATCGACAACGAGCGTTGAAGTCAGCAAAATTCAGGAGTCTGAGGGCAAAAGCGGCTATAAAGTTTGCGAAATATGCGATTGTGAGAATCCACTCACAGCAAATTTTTGCCAAGGGTGCAGCGAACGCCTTATAAAATATACACTCAAGGTGAAAACCGACATTGGAAATAAAACTGTTTTCAAAAAAACAATCCGCGAAGAAGCAACAGAATTGATTGAGAAGTTTACTAAATGCGATGCTTGCGGCTTTCATAATCCAATATCTGCAGAGATTTGTTTCAACTGTCTTGAACCGCTAATAAATACCAATGCTATAAATGAAGTGCCGGTATTAAACGAAACAAACTTTTTTTCAAATACAGCAGATGATGAAAATTCCTTTAAAATTAAGGAAATGCCCGATTCATTGAAGTCACAAAGCGATGAAAACAACGATATGAACGATGCTCCGCGTTTTCTTATTGAAGATAAAAAATTGGAGATTTTAGATGAAAATGTCGTAAATCAGCTAGAAAAGAGTGAAAAAGGGAATGTCGGCGACACTTTAACTTATGACTCAATAATCTATGACCCCTCTTCGTCAAAGCTGTTTGTGCCTTCAAACTTTAACACAAAAGAACAGAAAAAATGTCCGAAATGCGGTTACGTCAATGTGAACGTTTTACCTTTCTGCTTTGGATGCCAGGAAATATTCGAAGATACAGACCTGAAAGAGCAACCAAACATTAAAATACTGGACAATTAATCCTATCAGCATATTATTATTCCGGAAGCATCAGATTTTTCAACGTCAGCTTTGCAATTTGCCCAATTAAAAGTGTATAATGAGGTTTATTGCTAAGAAAGTTTGAACCTCAGATTCGTAATAAGTGTTAAGTTTAATACTTAGCTCAGGTTATACATGGACAATTCAAAAGACGAATTGCTGGCAAAACTTGCGGTCAAGAAGGGATTGATGACTCTTGATCAGCTTAAGTCGTGTCTACGTGAGTTTGAAGCACTTGACACCGAAGCAAAGTCTGGATATTCGCTGCTTGACATAATAATTAACAACGGATTCGCGACGATAATTCAGCTTGATAATCTTGAAAACTCCACTGAGGAAAGTCTTCTCGCTGAGCTTAGTTCCTCACCCATCGAACACCAGATTATCGAAGGATATGAGATTCAAGAGAAGGTAGGTTCTGGTGCTATGGGCGTAGTTTATCGGGCGTACCATAAAGCAATTGGCAGAGATGTTGCTTTAAAAATTCTTCCGCCTAAACTCGCGAAAGATGATGAATATAAAGAACGCTTCTTAAGAGAAGCAAGGGCAGCAGCAAAACTCAATCATCAGAATATAGTTTGTGCTTATGATGTCGGTATGTCAAACGGCTTGTATTATTTTGCAATGGAGTTTGTCGAAGGCAAGTCGGTGATGCAGATGATTAAGGATAAAGGTCTGCTTGATGAGAAATTCTCAATTAATATCGTTAAACAGATCGCTCAGGGCTTGAAACTTGCATGGAAGCAGAAGATTGTTCATCGAGACGTTAAGCCTGAAAACATTCTTGTTGACCAAGATAATATTGCGAAATTATGTGACCTGGGACTTGCCAAACAGATTGATTCTGACCCTCAATTGACAGCATCCGGTGCTGCGGTCGGCACTCCTTTTTATATTTCACCTGAGCAGGCAAAGGGTAAAAAAGAAATTGATATTCGTTCTGATATTTATTCTCTTGGCGCAACACTTTTTCACATGGTAGTCGGAAGATCGCCTTTTGAGGGCACTACCGCAGCGGTGATTATGACCAAGCATATAAATCAACCACTGCCTGAGCCATGTGTTCTTCGTTCCAGTCTTTCACCCGAAGTCGGCTATTTTATAAAGAAGATGATGGCTAAATCATGCGATATGCGATATCAGAATCCCGATGAATTGCTTGAAGATATTGATAGATACGAAAATGGGAAACAGTTAAAAGCAAAAACATCAACGTTGAAAAAACCCCGTAAAACACAGGGGCTGCAAGGAAACTTCGGTAAGCAAAATATCAGACAAGCACCGATAAATGAGACATCGGAGATATTGCCGGAAAGAATAAAACGTGTTTCTGCTGCAGGAGTTCATCGAAAAGTACAACAAAGGATTATGCCGATACAAAGTCGGAAAAATAGGAATAAACTTCTTTGGACATTGATAAGCGTTGTATTCGCACTTGTTGTGTTGTTAACAATTGTCATAGTATTAGCTACCTACGACAATAAATCCAAAACACCTGAGGAAATCGGAAAGAAACTAATAGTTGATGACAAAAAAGTAGAAGAGATATTGCCGATTGTTGAAAATACTGACGATAAGGATGATAATTTACCTACTGATGAAAATGAAAAAGAACTTGAAAATCTTCGTAACAAAATTATGAAACGACTTTATGAAGCAGATGGGTTGGTTATTGCACTTCAATTTACTGATGCGTTTGAAATATATGACGAGGTAATTAATTCTGACGAAACGCAAGAGAATTTGCCTGAGCTGATTAAACTTGCTACCGAAAAAAGGATTGTGGCAAAGGAAAAAGCTGAGGAATTGGCGAAGAAAGAAGTTGTCAGAATTGAAAAACTGATATCTGCAAATAATTATGCCAATGATGAAATAGCACCTTTTTTCAACAAGATTTTAGAACTTTGGAGTGGTTTCAATAAGAACCTGCTTTTTACAAATACTTATGATGAGCAAGTTATTGGCAAGGATGGAATTGTCGAAATTTATTTACAACAGGCTGATGATTATTTTAATCTAATTGTTAATAATGTCGATATCGAAATTCAGAGAACAGATTATGAGAGAGCAAAAATAACTGTTCAGCAAGCAATTGAGCGGCTACCAGAAAAATTTGAAGATTTGCTCTATGAGCTACTAAATATTATTATTGAACTTGTTGCAAAAGAAACGGAACAACAGAAAGCTATAATATTAGAGAAAATGAAGAATGCACCCAATTATTATCAGATTTGGGTAAACAATCTGCGTAAATATCTTGCTGAAATGAAGATAAACATAGCTTTAGAAGAATGTGAAGCAGCACTTAAAGATGAGAATTTTATCCTCAACGAACAAATACTTAGCAATCTGAATATAGATTTATCCATGCTGAAACTCGTGCAAACAATATATGAGAATATTTATTCGTTGATATATGAATCTGGCAAAAGTGGTAAAACTATTAAAATTGACTTCGATGAATTTATCGATAATGCAAAATATATTAATATAGCAAACGTCGAAAATCTGGGCGAACAGAGCACAAAAATACCTGAAAATGATTTTAAATTCGATTATCATGAGTCAAATGACCCCAAAAAAGTAGGTAAAGCGCAAAAATTGAATTTCGCAGCAATGCCTGCTATAATTACGGATATTCTGCTTCGTTATACAATGCTGTTATCTAATAAGCCGCTGAAAGATAATTCATTGAATGAAATACAGAATAATTATCTGACGCTAATTACCTTCTATGTGCTGAATCTACCAACATTCCCTGAACCAGTAGATGGAGACATTGGGAACGCATTAATTAAAATAATCAAGATAGAAAACAGCATGAAAGTAGCAAAACTTAACCTTAATTTGCATCCAATTATTTCAATGATTTACAAAGCTCGTTTTGAATCACGAGTTAGTGTTGACTTCGCTACAATCGAAGGTAATTTCAAGCAATGGGAACGAAAATCTAAAGGAAAACTCAAGAATTCGCTTGGTACAAAAATTATCGAATCAATTAATTTCATTCTAACCTACTTTTCTACGTCAGAATTTTTGTCAAAAAATGATAACGAAAATACTAAGCAACTCAATAATTGGCTTGCTGAACTACTTAAAAATGCGACTGAAAATAAGGAAATTAAATTATTCTACGGTGATTTCAAGCTTCGAGACGAAAAACTCGTAATTGAATATGATTTCAGTAGCAAAGAACAGATGCTCGATTTTACTCCGGGTGATACCAATAATAACGGAATATTTGCATGGGATAAATCTAAGAAAGCTCTAATGTTGAGCGCCAAGCCCAGTTTTAGCAGAGAAGGACGACCGGTTGCAGCGTTGAAATGGTTGCCGAAGTTTGGCGAGAAAGAATTTGACATTAAAATTGAATATGAAGTTCCATTTGCTTTGTTCTATTCGATTTTTCTCTGTAAAAATGACGATAATCAGTACAGCATTCCTTTACGCGCCAGAATTCGTTGGCGGCAGACTCTATTGCAAATAAAACATGCGATATATGGTGGCAAGATTAATATTTCTGATGCTGAAAGCAATAAACCATATGGCGAGCCTACAGACGAGATGGCTCCAGATGAAGGTTCGTTTGTTTACCGGATAAAGCGCGACCGGAAAGGCTATTTCTATTCGTATATCAACAATAAATTGGTTTACAAAGTGAAGGAAGAAAGTTTGACGAAGGGTTTTTTGGAATTTAATGCGATTTTCAGCAGGTTTTATATTAAAAAGCTCAAAATTGAATGTGAGCTTGATAAAGATTGGCTTAAAGCGTGGGAAAAAACTCTCAAAGAAGGCAAGGATCCTCGCAAAGATTTTTCATCTGAATCTTTTGACACCGATGAAGATTTCAAGAAAGGTTTCGACTGGATGCGCGGTCGCAACAACGGCAGATAATTTTAATTTCCCATCCATTATAGACTTTTTTTTGTCAATTCTTCATCAACAACTTCTTCTCAGCATCATTAGATTCTTCGCTACAACGGCAGATAATTTTAATTTCCCATCCATTATAGACTTTTTTTTGTCAACTCTTCATCAACAACTTCTTCTCAGCATCATCAGATTCTTCGCAACAACCCATTGCTGAATTTACCAGCACATACTCAACGTCTTGTGTTTTATCCTGCGTTAAGCCCATATTTCGATTTAGTTTTCCGCAAAATTCGAAAATTTTCAAGAAACTCTCTGACACATAATGTATGCCACAATTATTGAAAACTAAACATTGTGTTGTGATATTAATTTTTACCCCTACATATTGTTGTCATATATAAAATAAATCGCGCTAAAGACCGATAAAATAAGGTCGATTTATTAATCACCCAGTTTTTTGACATGAACAACAATATATTCAGTAACTATATATCGAATATTCATGTAAAAATATAATTTATAAAATATAATTTATTTATTGTAAATTATGCTTGATTACTCGATATTATAATTTATAAGTAATAAGGTATAAATTGTAAGCAAGTTAAATTTTGTACAGGAGCAAGCAATGAAGAGGCAGAATCGAAGAAAAACACCAGTCAACTCGAAAACCAGCACCGTCAGCGAAAACAATGTTGCTGAATTTTTCCAAAACAGCGCAAAAAATCCAAATGCTTACTTTGAAGAGGAAAGCAACCCCTGGTTTGATGTAAACTGCTGTGATGATGAAAAACAGCAGATTGACAATTATATTAACAGGCGTTTCAATGAATTCAACGATTCTGAGCTACTCGAATTTTTGAAAACCAATGCTAAATTCAGAAAAATTGTATCAAACGTGCGCCAGGTGTATATTAAGACAGACTCTGCCAGACTCAAAACGGTGGCTCCAGCAAAAGCGATTACGAAAAAGGCTGCATAGAACCATATGCGAAACTGAAAATAGCAGCTCCAGCGAGAGCGAAAACAGCAATAACCTAAAAAGCGAAAATTACTGCCGAACTTGTTTTCAGTAATAAACAATACTGTAATTGGTGGAACAGGCTTCCTATCCTGTTAATGTTAAGCTGAGTTTCAGGCAAGATGCATGACCCATCGAGAATGGTGCGAAATTAATCTGTGTACTAGGCAGTGTTTGAAAAATAGTTATGATTGAATTTTATCAGATTTGCGTGAGATTCGGAATTTCTAATTGAAGAACGCCGCAGGTGAAGCCAAAGCTTCATTGAGGACGTTTTGAGTGAGGAAATTTTGAAGATTGCATGAAGCTGGTAAAA
>JAIOTL010000047.1 GCA_021106775.1 Planctomycetota bacterium
CGATTTCTGATTGCAGTGCATCTATTTCGTGCTTCAAATCGTTTTCTTCTCGAACGATAATTATACGTGAACGCTCTTCATCAAATTTAACAGCATTAAGATTGACTAATTCTTTTAACACTTTTTCAAGCTTGATATTCTCTTGAGAAATAGAAAACAACAATTCTTTTTCTTGATATTCAAGGTCAGCATTTCGAAGTCTTATTTTATTAATCTTTTCTTTAATCTGCAAATACTCGCACCACAATAATGTTCCTTCAAGAAATGTATTACGCTCTTCTAAACGTTCTTTTTCCTTGATTTCCTCAAGAAGCCTTTTCAAATTATTCAACTCAATTTCGCGCCTTTTATTCTCTTCTTCCAATCGCTGCAACATAGGTGACAAATCAGCTGATTTCTGCGACAATTCACTAACTTGTACAAATCGTTCCTGCATACCAGTAATTCTGAGTAAAGTTTCAAAACGCTTTCGAGGACTGCTGCTGACAAGCTCAGAAACATCTCCACTTTCGGTAAACACAAGTTTATTTTTAATATCCAGATTTATTCTATCTAAAATTTGTGTAAGAAGCGATAATGTTATTGTATGCTTAATGTCATCGTTGATAATAAAATAGTTCAGGTTCGTATCTTTTGCAGAAACCTCAAAACCCAGTGAAAACACTTCATTGTCGAGCATTTCATCTATCTGTTCATTATCAAAACAAATAGTCCTACGATTATTAATTAGTGGATTATTGAGCTGAACAGTTCCGCGAGTAACTTTTCCATTACTTCCAACAATGGCGTTTAATTTCCCATCGCGAATGCGCTGAGATTTAATTCCGAGAGCAAGCAAGCATCCTTCCAGAAACAAGGTTTTACCAGAGCTGTTTCCGCCTGTTAAAAGCACAATTGGACGAACAAACTCTACAAAAGTATCTTTGTGAAGTACAAAATTCTCAAGATGTACATTTTTTATAAGCAATTGTGGTTTTGAGTTCATTCTCAAGTATTCTCAAGTTTAGCTTATTATAACAGAAAAACCCGCTTCCAAAAGAAAACGGGATTTTTTAAACTTGCGAATATTATAAATTGGTTTTGAGAAATTAATGCAAAATTGACGAATTGTGACCTAAAGCAGATTCAAAGCTTTGTGTTTTTCGACAATTTGGTCAGCAAGGATATCGAGCTTGGCAAAATCTTCCGCTCTTGGTTTACCTTTGGAAAGAACTGGTTCAAGGATTTCAACCTTCAAATTCGGTATCAAACCTGCAAGCTGTTCCACAGTTTTACTCGCCCAACCATAAGAACCGATTACGCTTATGTGCTTGGTTTTAGGACGTAGAGCGTTGACAAGGAAAGCAGCATAAACTGCTGATGGATGCGCTCCCGCCAGAACCGTCGGTGACCCGATGACAATTGTCGGTGCATCTACAAGCGCAATGGCAAGCTTGCCGATATCCGTCGTCGTCAGGTTAAACACTTGAACTTCAATACCACGAGTAATCAACCCATCGGTAAGATATTCAACCATTTCCAAAGTGCTGCCATGCATAGAAACATATGGCAAAAGCACGGTATTTGTTACATCTTCGGAAATCCAACTTTTGTATGCGTCGATGATAATCTGCGGATTCTGCCAGATTGGACCATGACTCGGTGCAATCATATCAATATCGAAAGCGTTGAGTTTTTCGATATTTTTGATGATGCTTTTACGGAAAGGCATCATAATTTCGGCAAAATATCTCTTTGCGCCCTCAATGACCTTGTATTCATCTTGCACAAGCAAGTTGCTGCCGGCGATGTGTGAGCCGAAAAAATCACAGCTGAACAGAATTTTATCTTCATGTAGATACGTAGACATCGTTTCGGGCCAATGAACCCACGGTGTCATAATGAATTCGAGGGTTTTATTTCCAAGCGAAAGTTTTTCGTTATCCGCAACAACGAGGAATTTGTTTTCGGGAATATGCAGCAAATCCTCAAGGAACATTTTACATTTCTTGTTCGTTACTACTTTTGCTTCAGGGAACATCTTAAGAACTTCAGGGATTGCGCCTGAATGGTCCTGCTCAGCATGGTTGGAGACGATATAATCGATTTTGTCAACATTGGCAAGCTCCAGATTATGTTTCAGACGTTGAAATACGTCCGGGTCAACCGAATCGATAATTGCGGTTTTCTCAGAGCCTTTGATAACGTAAACGTTGTAACTTGTTCCGTCAGGAAGAGGAATCAGGTCGTCGAAAATCTGCCTGTCCCAATGAGCTACCCCAACTTCATAAATACCTGGTTTAATTTCTTATGATGCCATGTTTTTTCCTTTATAAGCATTGTTATTTGTTATTAACAATAATTTGATTAATTTTATTCAGAAAATGAAACTTTTAGGTAAAAACCTTATGAAAAAAATGCCCGTTTGAATATTCAATGAATGCACCCTCGTCATCACGCCAGTCGCCGACAACGTATATTCTGCCCGACTCCATATCAATGTTCGCACGCAGATGCCAGTGTCCGAGAATCATAACATCGGCAAGGCCGTTTTTTATGGGGTATTGAAACGCTTTCACATAATCATTGCGACTGAAGCTGAAATCTGGAAAACATTTATCAAGCGGATGCATCGGTTTATATTTTGCAGAGAGTGTTTTCCGAAGCAAATTCGCAACTCTCAGCCTGTTTCTGTAGCCGATTGACTTCAAAATACCGTAACTGATACTCGAACGAATCATAGCACAGTAAAATCTATATCTATGCAGATTTATCATCAGGTTGTCGCCGTGAGTGAGTAAAATTCTGCATAATTCATCACCCGAATTAACATCCAGCTTCACCCAAAGCGGAAGCCTTTCTATGCCGAAGTCCTGCAATTGATTGAACAAGAAGAAATCACGGTTACCCGGCAGGAAATGAAGCATTGTGCCGTTTTGCTTCAGTCTCTTGGTCTGAGCAAAAACTGATGCATAAACTTCCTCGTTTTCCTGTGGTGAATCGATATAAAAGTCGAAAAAATCGCCGATGATGAATACTGCTTTCACAGAAGAATCCAATGTTTTCAGGAATTCTGCGAAAAAATCGTTTTTTTTCTGGTTTGTCGATGAAAGGTGAACGTCCGCAACAAAAATGATTTTCTCATCTGCTTTCAGATTGAGAGATTTTTTGCACTTTTGTCGAAGTTTCAGCTTTTTTACCCAAAAATCGTGGTTCACGAATTTATACCTTCATAAAATTTGTTAAATCATACACAGACATTTTATTATCCTACGAGCAAATATGAACGAAATATTTAACTCTATTATTAGAACTGCAAAAACTGCAAAAGCAAGCAAGTCGAGATTAATTCACGCTTTTATCATCGACCGCATTGGGTTTAAGGTTGCGCATGAGTTGCAGGATAAGGTGCAAGCATTGCGAATCGCAGGGGAAATAGGCGACATTTTCCTTATTGTTGAGCATAATCCTGTGTACACAATCACAAAGCACACAGATAGGTCTCATCTTCTGTACGATGATGTGGTTTTGAAACAAAAGGGTATTGAAATTGCTGAGGTTGATCGCGGAGGTGACATAACATATCACGGTCCAGGGCAGATTGTAGGATATCCGATAATAAATTTGAAAAATTTCAACCTAAGCGTAAAAACGTATGTTAAGGCAATTGAGCAAACCTTGATTAACGCTCTTTTAAACTTCGGCATTAACGCATGCATCGACAAAAACGCTCCTGGGGTCTGGGTAAACTCGAAGAAAATTGCAGCACTTGGTATAAGAATCTCGAGATATGTTACAAAACATGGATTCGCGCTCAACAATATGCCTGACCTCAGTCATTTTCAGGGAATTATACCGTGCGGACTATCAAAACCAGTTACAAGCATTTTTGCTGAGACCGGTCAAATCCTGGACAAACAAACTGTTAGCGATAAAATCATCACCAGCATGAGAAAAGTGTTAAATTGCGAATTAATCGTGTGTGAACAATAATTATATTGCTAATTTGATAATAAATAGTTAAACTTGTTTTTGAAATAGTCTAAAAGCGTATGAATATAGATATTAAGCGGTTTAGCGAAGAAATTAACACTTCATAACAGCAAAATTTTACAAAACTTCTTTTAATTACCCTCATAAACGAAATTTACCAGCGCGAGCATTTTGCGTTGAGAAATGTTGGAAGGAAAAAAATGGAACAAGAACTGCAATTGTGGGATGATACCCGTTCGCAAGTAATTCAATTTTATCTCGCAAAAACATTTCGCAGAGGTAATCAGAATAAAACCAAACTTCTTTACCATTTTAGAATCGGTCAAATCGACCCTGAAACCAATTCACTGAAATCGGTGTTGGAAATTCTTAATCGAGAGTCTCACCTTGAGGATTGGGACTCATTTTCAAGGAAATTACGCGATATTATAATCGGTAGAAGTGAAAATGCGAAATTTGCACCCCGAGACAAAGATATTGCTTTGTCAATGGACAGAATCCTTGCAACTCCACAGGTTGAAACGGTTCTGAGTATCGACGGTGTTGCGTACTTGCTTCAAACTCCGGAAATTACAGGACATATTGACCTAAGTTTCAGATTCTGGACAACTGTTGATTTTTTGAGGAAATTCCAAGCTCAGCTGCATCAGATATTGCAGAATCGTGAGTTTAGGTCAAATGTTGAAATTCTTCCTGAGATTGCGGTTAAAAGCATGTATTCGAAAGATAAAGAAGCTGCTGTCACTCCCGATACTGCTGTTGAAGAGGATAAGGATGAAAAAGATACTGTGCAAGAGCCGACTGTTGATAATGATGTTGTTAAGAAAGCTAAGCCGAGTACGGAAATGCTGATAAAGGTCGAGGAATCCATGAGCGATGATGAGGATTCTGTTGAAGTTGAGGATTGGGAGGAGGAAGATTTGGATGAATTCGGCGGAGATGATTTAGATTCCGTTGAATCCGAAAAACCAGACCAAAATATCGAAGATGAAACATCGACCAGCATTGAAATTGGCGAAAAACCTGAAACTGCTGATAAAACTGATAAAAATGCTCTCATAATTGCTCCAAAGATTCAATCAACACAAGAAGCAAAAAAGGTCGATGAAACATCGGATAAGCAGTCTTTGTTTGATTCAGTTAAAACAGAAATTTCAACAGAAAAACCGGCTGTAAAAGCTGTGGAATCGAAGAAAGAGGAAAATACAAAGCCTGAATCAATTGAAATTGCTGAGAAGGAAGAAAAACCCAAGCTGAAACGTCGTCCTCGCACACCCAAAGCAAAAGCAGATGAAAAAAATGATGATGAGAAGAAAGACGAAGATATAAAAGAAGCACCGAAAAAACGTACACGAGCCAAGAAAGCAACAGCGGAGAAAAAACCGGCAGCAAAGAAAACAACGAATGCAAAAAATTCTGCTAAGAAGCCGGCAACTCGAAAACCTCGGAAAACCAAGAAGGACGAGGAAGAGAAAAAACCTGAAACTCCTGATGATAAATAAATATAAATAAAATGATGTTGAAATTCACAGGTTAAAATGAAAATTCTTGGAATAGAGAGTTCATGCGATGAAACTGCGGTTGCAATTGTCGAGGATGGGTACAAAATCCTCTCAAGTGTGGTAGCCTCGCAGATTGCGCAGCACAAACCTCTTGGCGGTGTAGTTCCTGAGGTTGCAGCACGTGAGCATCATAAGAATCTTCCGCATATTCTGGATAGGGCATTCAATGACCAATTCAAACTTGAGGAAATCGACGCATTTGCGGTTACCAGTCAGCCCGGGTTAATAGGTGCGCTGTTAATTGGTGTGTCCGCAGCAAAAACTCTCGCCTGGCGTATGAATAAACCTCTCATTTCAATCGACCACATCGACGGTCATATTTATTCCGCTTATCTGCACGCAAAGAGTGCAGGTGTGGAAATCGATAAGCAGTTCGTTGCGCTGGTTGTTTCAGGCGGGCATACTGCAATGTTTCATGTGAAAAATCCACTTGAGAATGAATTGATAGGAAAGACCCGTGATGATGCGGCAGGTGAAGCGTTTGACAAAGTTGCTGCTATGCTGAACCTTGATTATCCGGGCGGTCCAT
>JAIOTL010000028.1 GCA_021106775.1 Planctomycetota bacterium
CCTTTTTTATGACCGAAAAGTTCACTCATCAAAAGTGAACCTTCAAGTGTGGAACAATTGATTGGAACATAAGGTTTGTTTTTTCTGGGTGAATTATTATGCAAAGCACGGGCAATCAACTCTTTTCCAGTGCCAGATTCTCCGGTTATTAACACGGTTGCATCTGTAGGTGCGACTGCTTTGAGTTTCTTGAATACAGTCTGCATTGTGGGTGATTCGCCGATAATTCCTTCAAAACCGTATCGTTCATCGACTAGTTTTCGCAGCTCGAGATTTTCTTTTATCATCCTAACGTGTTCGAGTGCTCGTTTTACTTTGGCGCGAAGCTCATTTGTGTTCAACGGTTTGGAGATGAAGGAATAAGAGCCTTTTTCAATGGCTTCAACAGCAGTTTTGACAGTTCCATGTGCTGTGATGATTATAACAGCGGCATCAGGCTGAATTTCCTTCGATTGCTCTAGAATTTGTATCCCGTCAACATCGTTCATTTTCAAGTCTGTAACGACTACGTCGAATGATGCGTATGCAGGTGCGGTTGTTGCCCGTTGACGAATATGCCGAAGTCCTGCCTGTCCATTTGTTGCTGTTGTAACCTTATGTCCTGCACGTTCCAGAATTTCAGAAATAATTTCCGCCTGATTTTCATCATCATCAATAACAAGAACCACACCGGACAAATTGTCATCATGAGAAATTGTCATATCGAGTTTCTGCCTAATTGTTTAATGTTCGAGGAATTATAATTAATGCATTTCTTACATTAATCATGTCATAATGTCATACTATGTTGATGACAAGTTGTCAATACGTTATGGAATATTAACTGTAAAATTTTGTTTGTAATAATCTTCGAATTTCTTATTTTCATGCTGTCTTGTAAAGATGATTAAAATTTTACCTTCGTTACTTTGCCAGGTATTGAATTTTCCTTCATCACCTACAATCGGGATTGCTGTTACTGGATTTATCAGGTTCTTCTGATACAAACTTATAATCTGTTTACACTGTGAATCACTAAGCCTTCCATCAGTTCGAAGAATAATTTCAATTCCGGTTTCAGGATTATAATTATCTATACTGTAAACTCGAAATAGTTCTGTTAGTGGATCGACTTTTTCCTCTGTTACAACTTCATGGTCAGGACTAGAAATATCATGACCACCTTCTTCACGAACACTCTTGCTAAGAGACACAAGAACAATAATTACCGCTAAAATCACTCCTGCGATTACAACAATTGTTGTTACATCGGTTTTTTTCTCAATCTTCTGACCTCTAGTGGGTCGCGAAAGACCATCTTCATAATCGGAATCAGGTGCAGAATGCATGTATTGTCTTCCAGATTGTGGACGACGTTTTTGTCCTTGACCAACCTGAGAAGGTCTTCTACGCTTAGGACGTCCTTGTGGGGAAATTTCAGATTGTACTCTGGGAGAAACAGCACGTTTGCGTTTTTTGGGTCTTTGAGGGTTGACTTCCGTTTGTGCTCTCGGAGAAACTGCCTTTTTACCTGCTCGAGGGTTTGTTCCTTTGCGAGGTGCTGATGCCATCATATTTCGGGGTTTGCTTTTAATGGCTTTTTTCGTAAGAGGTTGTTGAGATTTTTTTACCGCAATAATCGCGCCACAATTCGGGCAAATTTCCTCAGTATCGAGAACGGGCTTATTGCAATTTGGACAAAGGTTCTGTTCAATCATATTACATCCCCAATTTAAGATTCAGTGAACATGTTATCATTGTCTTATCGTTTTCGTATAAGAAATTCTCGGTATTTTTCCACATCGAATCCAAATTCAGCAAGGTCACGAAGAAAACGCCTTCCATCAGTATAATAACCTTTTGTAGCTTTGATTTTACTGAATTTACTTTGGAAAAAATTATTGAAAACCTGCATCAGAATCTCGCGAGTATATTTTGCAGCACAGGATGCGAGAGCGACGGGAAGTGAATATCCTTCCGCCTGAGAAACGAATGCGATTTTGTGCGTTTTATCTGCATCTTTTACAATGTAGTTTGACATTTTTCGTTCATCTGAGTTTACAGCAGAATCCTTGGACTGATGAGTTCCGATGATTTTACCTTCGGAAATAGGCTGAATTACTGCATTATCAATGATGAAATCTTCAAGAAGCGATTTGTAAAAATCCCGACCTCCTTGTTTGTCTACAACGATTGTTGTCTCAGAATAATCGGTCATGGCTTCTTTGATTAAACTTGAAACCACTGCCCAATGTGCAGTTGCTTTATTCTGGTATTTATCAATTAATTGATTGAAAAGATGTGCAGATACAACGTGAACTTTCAGTTTTTCGAGCTTAATTCCAGTGTCTTCATAAATATTCGACAACCGATGACCTCGATGCTGACATAAATCCAGTGAAGCTTCAGAAGGCAGCGAATGAGTGAGGTTGTTGAACCACTGTTGTTCGGAAAGTCGAGTAATTTCATCCTCATCACAGACAAGATTAAGGAATTTGGACACATTAAACGTTTCTTTGTCAAAACTATAAATGCTTGCAAGAGTCGAAAGAACTGTTTCTTCAAGGGAGATGATTTTACCGGGTTTATGAAGCTTTTTTGAATCAGTTATTACGATTTTGTCAGAAACTTTTTTGCTTTTTGAGATAATCTTTGAGAAAACATGCCACAAATTCGGGATTTTGCTGGAGTCATATTTATCAGCATCAAGCACGAAAACAGCGCTGCCAACAACTAACGGTCCAAGTATTGGTCCCAAACCAGCTTCATCAATTCCAACTAAAATCAATTCTTTTTTAGCCATTTTTCGTTTAAGTTCGTATAATGTAGTAAGTATTCTTTATGGATTTTACAATGAAATCAAAAATTAATAAAAGCTTTATCGTATTCGTAGTTTTGATGCTGATTTCTGGATTCTCAGGAATTACTTTTGCAGCAAATGAACCTGCTGAAGTTATCGCATCACCATCAGAAATCGAAGCTGGTAAATCGGAAGTGATAGTATATCTGCTTGGATTGAATTCCCAGCTTTTTTCGCATTCATCGATTAAGGAGCCGACGGTCGATGCAGACAACGGCATCACAATCAAGGAATTTCGGGTTTTGTCGCCAAAACGTGCTCAGATTACGATTGATACAGCGAGTGAAACTGTTGGTGCTGTTCAACTCAATCTGAAATTTTATGATACTGCGGGTGAGAAAGTTGTAAAAAGCTGTGTTTTTTACATCAATGTGCTTGGTCCGAAAACAGTGTCCGATATTGTTGTAACGTTGTACTCGATTCCAAGGATTTTGCTTGGTCAAACGAACATTCAGAGGACAGGCACTTTTGAGCTTGAAGGTGTGATAAACGGCAAAATTACAATAACATTGCCTAGTAACTTGAAATTTTTAACCGATTTGATTCCGCGGATAACTTCATTATCGGTTGATGCAACTGTTGATAACATAAAGGTGAGCGAAACCGGCGATAATATCGAATTTGATGTGCAGAATCCTGAGAATGATAACATCAAACTATTACTGTCGGATATTTTCATTGATACTTCAGGTGCTTCCGAAGGTGAAATTAAGGGTGATATTTATTTGCAGATTTATTCGTCGTCATTTAGCGATACTGTGATAGTCCCGGTTGGACACACCCCTGGATATACAATTGCTGATGAGGAAGAACTCAACTCGGAAAATGATAATAAATCTTCGAATTCAAGCACAAACTCGGGTAGTGGATATTCGAATTATAACACAAATAACAGCTCGAATAACACAGATGAGAATGATGAAAATACAAAAAACAACGAAAATAACGACAGTAGTCAAAAAACCTACAATGGGGGAGGTTTTATTACATCATTTTCCTCGTCGGGTCGCAGTTCAAGAGGAAATTTTCGAAGTAATAATCCAAGTAGTCAACGATTAAATGGCAGCAGTGGCAATTATCGCATAAGAAGACCCGCAAATTCTGCTACCAAGAATGCTGAGAAGAAGAACACTGATAAGAAATCTGAAGATGGAGTTAGCTTCAACAATTTTAAGAAGAAAATTAACGTTGCTCCTGCAAATGATGGAAAATTTAAGATTTTACAAATAGCTTTTTGCAATATAAGTTTTGATAAAAAAGCTGCGATTCCTTTACGCGCAACAAATGCAGGCTTTGAAGCAGAACTTAACATCGAAATAAGAATTGAAATGGTTAAGGAGAATCCTGATTCGTTTGAGGTTATTGTATCGGTAGGTGAAACAAACACGAAAACCATTGAGTTAAAACATATTAGGAATGGAGTTTATCGTTCGTCACAGGTTCATAAGTTTTCTATTTCGTATGAAGATGTTATTGAATAATTGTGAATGCGCAATATTATTGAATTAAGAGATTGAACATGTTTCCCATTTTATCAGCATTTGACAGCTTATCATTTCCTGAATTCATATATATTATACCAATAGCTATTGTTTTTGTTATCGTATTATTTGTTAGTAAAAAAAAGAAGAGAATTCCTCTTGATTATTGTTTATATGGGATTAAGACTGTATTAATAATACTATTTCTTATTGTTTTGTCATTGCCACAGAAAAATGCTAATGATAATGTTAGGAAATTTGCGAAAAGAAATCATAGTTTGGTATATATTGAATTAGCTGGTAATACGAGTAATACACTTTCTAAGATTGAGGAAATAACAGAAAAACTTATTAACGTTGAATACATTGTTAGGTACAATGGAAAGATTAGAAATTATATAGAAAATGAACGTAAAAGACTATTAGAGGATATAGCAAAATATATTTTCGAGTCATCTGCAAAAGATAGAAGCTATTTAAAACTATTTCAAAAATTGGAAATGGATTTGAATGATTATAAAAAAATCAATAAGATGAAGAAATTACTATTGATTGGCGCTGAAGCACCAGATAATGAAATTATTAAAACAATATCGAAAAAATCTATCAATATAGAATTTGTAGCATTTGAAAAATATGTTTCAAAGGAAATTACACATATAATTAATTTCAGTATTAGCCCAGATAAGATTATTATTGGTGAACCTTTTACGATAATAATTGAATTTAATAAAATGCCTGACGACTTTGAATTAGCAAATTTCAAAATAATTATGGATGGGAAATCAAAATCAGTCAATAGTCCAATTAACAAAGTTAACTTATTTGAATTTGATGGGTTTCAGAAATCCGGCACACATGAGATAATTATTGAAATGGGTAATAAAAGTATTACTAGTAAGGTTTTCGTATATGCTGCACCAAAAATATTCATTATTGAAGGTGATTCCAAGAGTGAGCAAAATGCTGATGAATTATTGATGAAATTGTCGAAAATGTCTTTAATTAAGGCTGTGAAATTAAAACAATTTCCTGACAAAATACACTTTTACAACACTGGTATTGTAAGGCTATCTCAGATACTTCTTTTGAACGAAATAGATAAAAAGAGAATAATAGAGTGGATAAAGAATGGTGCAAGTCTATTTATTTCTTATGGCCAAGACATTCAGCTTATACAAGAGCAAATAGCCAAATTCAAGGATATTTTGCCTGCTGAACCTGTCTTAATTAGAGAACCTGAAAACCTAGAGAACAAAGCAGTAGATGATTTAGATAAAGATAGATTGTTAGCAAGGGTTACTCTACTTCTTATGATTGACAACTCAGGCTCAATGGCTGCAAATATTGGCGGTGTAAGTAGATTCGAATATGTAAAAGCTGCTGCGAAAAAAGCAGTCGAGGGATTGTCACCAGAGGATTTCATAAGCATATGCTCATTCAACAAAGATGTTACGGTTATATTACCGCCAGTGCCTGCACAAAATAAAGAGCTAATTTATAGAAAGTTGGAGCAAATTGAACATCCAGGTTGGCAGACTAGTCTTCGTCAAGCATGCGAGTCAGCAGTGGATATTTTGCGCAATGACAAAAGTGCTGTAAAACAACTAATTATATTATCCGATGGAGAGGAAACTGTCGAACCAAAGCACGATTTCACAAAATCTCTAAAGAAATTAATTGATGCAAACATAAATACTACGGTAATTGGTTTCGGGGAATATAATCCAGAAATGCTGCGTCGTCTCGTAACAAAAGGTGGAATCGCATATTTTCAGTCTCGAGAAAAGGATGACAAAGGATTTTATATCCATAAACTGCCCAATCTAATACTAACAGATGTTAAAATGGCTAAAGATACTTTAAAAAAGATGTTTAATGGTGATACAGAGGAAAATGACATAAAGATAGAAAAAAACAAAGCAACAATGCAAGTGGTTAAAACCGGAAGTTTTAATTCTTTTATGGTTTACAATCCCTTTGTCGACTGGACTCAAGAAACTGAAAAGGTTTACCGATTTGTTGAAATGTATAATTATCCTAATTGTTACA
>JAIOTL010000088.1 GCA_021106775.1 Planctomycetota bacterium
TGCAGGTTTGTTCTTTCATTTTCTTACACTGAGCCTGACTGTTTTAACATTTTCTTTCGGCATCAGTTCAGCGATATCAACAATGCTAAAGGTTTATCACAATGTCTTAGGAATTTCAAACGTGCTGTCACTGCCGACGATATTGTTGTTTGCGGGTGTTGGGTTCGTCATCGGTGGGAATTTCTGGCGTAAAAGTAAGCAGCATTCGTTTTCAGTTATCACAATTTCAATCTTAATCTTATTATTAACAAATTTACTGCTTCTTTTTATACCCAAAACGCTTGAATTGACGACGATAAGCGGTATTCAAAAATTCGGGATTGATTCGGAGTCGGTTTTTGCGATGCTTTTCAGCTCGATTCCGTTTATTCTGATATTTGCAGTGATGTTAGGTTTGTTCACATCGCTGATGATTCCCGCACTTTCGCTTGTTGACATCTGGCATCGCGAACGTCTCAGACGCAAAAATCATTTCACGACTCCACCGAAAGTCCGCAGATGGCTTGCAATTTGGGCACCTTTTGTCATTTTTCTCATGATTCTCGGGTATTTCATCGAATTCATGTTTTCCGGAAATATTAACGTTGAAACCGTTGACGCTGCGCGTTCTGGCTTTCTCGTGAGCATGATTTTCCTCGGCATTAGCGGGATTGCCTGTCTTATTTATATGTTTTATCGTCCCGCTAAAGTTAACATTTATGAGCATAGCGGTTTTGATGTAACGACCATCGGGTACAAACTTTTCGGCTGGCGTTCACGTTTTCTGAGCTATTCTGCAGGTCTCATCGGCATCATGGGTATAACCGCGTTTATCACGGTTTTCGGAACGCAGAATAGTTTTCTTGCGAAAATTTTACCTGACGCAAGCTCGAACATTGTTCTTGGAATATTGATATTTCTGATTCTCGGCGTTTTCGTAGGGATAATCGGACTGCGTTTGTGGAATAATATTAAAGTCCTGCTTTACAGCATATTGCTTCTTCTGATTCTCATTTTTATTGCAATTTCGTTATTTGATTTTATGGGTATCAATCGGTCTGTTATTTTCTCCGGGACGCCGTTACCAGCAGTTATTTTCTTCTTTGTCGGGGTTCTGCTTTCAGTATTAGTTCGAACTACACGTGTGTTTTTCGATGCTGAAGTTTTCAAAGAAGGTAAACTCATCAGTTTCGCGCTTGGTATTGGAATAATATTAGGCAGCATTGTCAGTATCGCGCTTATTGCTGGTTTTGACTCGCCTTTTGTAATAATTCATCACGGCTTCAACTTTTTCGTCTCGTGCCTGATTGTGTCTGTTGTGATTGCGCCAACTGGAAGCTGGAAAGTCCGAGCGGAGATTTTGAACCTTGGAGAAACTTTTTTTGAAAATGACCGCCAAAGTAAAAATTCTCTGATTGTAGCGATTTTGTGGGGGATAGGTCTTGCATCGGTTGTTGTCGGATGGAATTCTCTGGTCGAAATGCAGAAACTCGATGATTATCAATTTGTAAACAACAATGCAGTGAAAATAACCGAAAGCACTGATGAATCCACAACTTTTGAGATTAACGGTCAGGAAGCGACATTTAATAAGAATGCTCAGGATTATTCGATTATTTCCGCCCACCTTGGAATGTTGGGATTGGCTTTACCAGAAAAAAACCATGCAGCATTTTTTACAAACAATCTTGGTATTATCAAGGATTTGGAAGATTATAAATTGATGAAGTCGATGCTTGTAAATCCCTTTGCATATACAGTTAATTCTGACCTTTACACGATTTCGCACAACCCGTATTTATGGGTACAAATGCAAAATTATGATTACACAAACTATTCCGCATACATTCACTTTGATATTAATGATGAAACTGCAGAATTTATCTTGAAACCTGCATTTTTGGGTGTTCTGTCGCAAATTTCAACTGAGCGTTATAAAACCAAAATGATTTCGTTCAATCTCAACCTCAAGAAACTTGCACCTCAAAAGTTTGTCAATGCTGTGAACCTGATTCAACGAAATTTCAAAGATTTGCATGCGTATTATCTTCCTGATATGCTGATTTTGCTCAATTTTGAACCGAAAATAAATGCTGAGAACGCTTCAAAAGAAATTAATCTCTGCAAAATCCAATTTCCGTCAAAACCGGAAAATATGCTAAAGGAACTTGAGTTCTGGGAAGTAAAACTCAAGGAAATTGAAGCACCCACAAAATTCGAGAAAAAAGAAGCATACAAAATCAACAACACACTCATTCTTGAAAATTTTACATTAAAGGACAGCCTGCCTTACTACGTGCTGCAAGCGTTGAATTATTTTGCACAAGATACGCTTGAGCAAGCAAGAACATCGATTTTGTCTGCAAGGAAGCGGCACAATGAACTCGCTTTCCACGAGGAAAGTTTGAAAAATGTAACAAAGCATCCGGTTCGCGACATTTATTATGAAGTGCAATTCAAAATCTGGTACATAAACGCCCTTGAAGCAATGCGGGAAGCTAATGAAGCAAAAGAAGGGCATGTTCGTAAAAACCGCCTGAATGATGCGAAAATCTGGGCTCAGAAAGCGACGGATATTAAACCGGAGTATGTTTCTGCATGGATTATTTGTTATAAAGCAGCGAAAGAGCTTGGTTCTCGCGACTTGCAGTATTTTGAGAATAAAATCAAGGAACTGAATCCGAAAAAATTTGCAGAAATGAACCGTGAAGAATTTGCAGACAAATAGCTGACAATTTCAGAAATTAAATCAATAAGCTATTATTTACGCTTGCATTTTATCGTTATTAATCGTTTTTAATTCAAAAAAAGAATCTAAGGATAGAAACCATGGAATTGCTTGACAAAATTCGTCCAAAACTCGATGAAACTGAGAAACGCTATCAAGCACTAAAAGAACAGTCGGAAAAACCTAATTTTTACAACGACCAGAACACTTCGACCAAAGTGATGAAGGATATTGCATGGCTCAAGCCGATTGTCGATAATTACGGCTCGCTCAAAAAGCTTGAGGAAGACCTCGCTGAAGCACAGATTATGCTCGCCGACCCCGACATGAAAGAGCTGGCGGAAGAAGAACTGCCTATAATCAAGACCAAACTTGCCGAAATCACTGACGAACTTATCGGCATTCTGGTAACAAGCGACGATAAAAGCAACCGCAACTCGATTGTCGAGATTCATGCGGGGACAGGCGGGGACGAGGCTGCGTTGTTTTGCGGCGATTTGTTCAAAATGTATGTGAAATATTCGGAAATCAAGGGCTGGAAAGTTGAAATCTTGGACAGCAACACAACCGACCTCCGCGGATACAAGGAAATCACGTTCATGCTGCGTGGTAACGGTGTTTACCAGGAGATAAAATATGAGACAGGCGGGCATCGGGTTCAGCGCGTGCCGAAAACCGAGGCTCAGGGGCGCGTACATACTTCTGCGGTAAAGGTTACGGTGCTTCCTGAGGTCGAGGACGCGGAAATCGAGATAAATAGTGACGACCTTCGCATTGACAGGTTTTGTGCGTCGGGCAAAGGTGGTCAGCACGTGAACAGGACAGCATCTGCGGTTCGAGTAACTCATCTGCCAACAAATATTGTGGTGAGCTGTCAGGATGAACGTTCTCAACATCAGAACCTGGCGCGCGCGATGGGCGTGTTGCGTTCCAAGCTTTATGAGCTGCAACAGCAGAAGAAGAACGAGGAGATGTCGGACATGCGGGCGGCGAGTGGCAGCGGGGACAGGAGCCAGAAGGTTCGCACGTACAATTACCCGCAGAATCGTGTTACCGACCATCGTCTGGGCAAGAATTTCAGCCTTGAGATGATTATGGATGGCAGCATGAAAAAACTCATCGATGACCTGCGCGCGTGGGAAAAAGCCGAACTCCTCGCCAACTTTTAATATTAAGGAGGTTTTTATGCGTCTTACTTATATTTTCATTTGTTTATTTTTATATTTATTTTTGAATTCTGGATTTTGTGGAGAAAATGACAAAACCAAGGTATATGAGAAGGTCTTGTTTGATGGTGATTCGGTACAGCTATTTAAAGAAGTGTATTATGAAAAAAAGGAAAGACCAAAAGATTTACCTAAAAATTGGTCACACTTTAGTGAGGTGAAAGTATCTTATATCACAATGACTTTAGAGCCAAAAACTAA
>JAIOTL010000015.1 GCA_021106775.1 Planctomycetota bacterium
GTAAATAGGTACTGCGACGGCTGCGAGAAGTGCTGCGATGACGATTACAATCGCCAATTCGATTAGTGTGAAACCTTTCATAGTTTCCTCCGTAAGAAAAAGTTGAAAAAAAATAAACCTGAACAGCAACAACTGCCAGGAGGATAAATCCTGATTTAGTATATCGGCATAAAAAACTCAAAGAACACAAAAAAAATTATATTCAGAAAAATAGCAAAGTCAAGGGCATTAAAATTATTATTAATGCAAACATATTTGGATTCGTCGAAAATAATGATATTTCCTTGATTGTGTTAATATTTTTACTTTGTAAATAAATTTATTTATTTAATATTATTTCTGAAATAAACACAAAATTGCAAGAAAAATCACTCTTAACTTTTTCACAATACATAGTTTAATATCTTCGAATCAAAATGTCTTTATATAATATGTATATTTAATGATGGAATTTACACATCAATATCTCTGCAAGAACACAAAGAATTCCTTTAAAGTCAAGAACCTAAGTATTGTTTATTTTGCAAATTTTGGATACTTTGTGAACTGATTCATCACCTCTATAATTATCAGTTTATCATTCCCTAAATCGCTTGGTGATGATATTGTAACGCATATAATTATTAGGAATTTTAAATTCGTGAGCGAAAAAAACACTACCGACAGCCATATTATCGACAAACTGAGAATTTTCTTGACAAAAAATCGCAAGGCAAAATTCAATGAACTTGTTAAATATCTAAAAATCCAGGACAGGGAACATTTCGGAAGTTTCCTACAATCACTTGAGATACAGAATATAATTATCCGCTATACCGACGATACTTACAGGCTTGCAAAACCTGATACCTACGTCATCGGGTATTTCAAAACCAATCAGTACAACAAGATTTTCGTGATGCCCCTTAACCGAAAACTGTCGCGAATCCGCATTTCTTACGATGACATGGGTGATGGGAAAGACGGGGACTTGGTGCTTTGCGAGATTAAGTTACAGCACAAAGGCTGGAAAGAAACTGTTTACGGCAAAGTTCTGCGCATTGTGAAACCGCGGATTCTGCATCTTGTCGCAATAGTGAATCAGGCAAGACAATCACGAGTAAAAGTGCGATGCCTTGCAAAAAATGCTCCTGAAAACATATATCTTATCGGGGATTTCCCGCCCAGATTGACAGAAGGAACGCTTTTGCATATTAAATTGCGTGAAAAGCTTGACAAACAAGGGCGAAACGTTGCCGAGGTCGTGAAAGTGCTTGGACACATCGATTCTGCGAAGGATGAACATTTTCTGATAATCAGCGAGTTTAATCTGCGTTTTGAACATTCTGAAGAGGCTTTGCTGGAAGCGCAGAAGATTGCAGAAAACTTTGATGAGGATGACCCGAAATTGCTGGAAAACCAGACGGATTTACGCAAGCTTTTGACTGTAACCGTTGACCCTGATGATGCCAAGGATTTTGATGATGCGGTTTCTCTTGAGTTCGATAGTAACGGAAATATGATTCTCGGAGTGCATATTGCTGACGTTTCGCATTTTATCAAGCCGGATTCTGCACTTGATATTGAATGCCGACGTCGAGGAGTTACTGCATATCTACCGGGAGCGACGCTTCACATGTTGCCCGACAAAATCGCATCAAATCTATGTTCGCTGCGTGAAGGTGAAGCAAAGCTCGCAAAATCAGTCTTCTTAACGTATGACAGAGATGGAAACGTCTTGCATAAAACGCTTGTGAAGTCTGTCATCCGAAATAATAAGCGAATGACTTACGGGCAGGTGCTTGAAATTCTGGAGAACAGACAAACCGATTTCAGCAAGGATGTGCAAACGCTTGTGCTGAACCTTCGAAAACTCGCAGACATTCTGAATCACAGGCGTAGGGAAAGCGGCGCGTATGAGTTGAATATTGTTCGTCCTGAGATTGAAATTGATAAAAACGGGCTTGTAACGCGCGTAAAGCCTGAAAAACAGGACGCTTCGCACAATCTGGTCGAGGAATGCATGTTGGCAGCAAACGTCGCCGTCGCTGAGTTCCTCTTGGAGTATAATCTGCCTTACATTTGCAGATCTCATCCCGAACCTGATCCTGAATCTATTGAAAATTTCGAGAAATTCCTCGTCGAACTCGGTTTTGAACTACCGCACGGATTCTCACCAAAAAACGTTCAAAATCTGCTTGATTCAATTGCTGACAAGCCCGGCGGAGAGGCGGTTCATCTTGCACTTCTGAAATCAATGCAAAGAGCGATTTATGAGGCTGAGGACAATCCGCATTACGCGCTGCAGTTCAAACATTACACACATTTCACCTCACCAATCAGGCGTTATCCAGACACCATCGTACATCAAATTATTGACGCATACCTTGATGCTGGCGGAGTTTTCGACTCATCAATCAATAAAATTGCCATGCTACCCAAAGAAATTCAACAAAAACTAGAACTTGATATGCCACAAGTCGCTCTTTCATCTTCGGAAAACTCGCGAAACGCTGAAACTGCTGAGATGAGACTCATTGAACTTAAAATCTACAGAATGCTAAGTAAACATCTTGGTGAGAAGCTAAGTTGTTCGGTTACAGGGATTGTGCGCAATTCACTTTATTGCATGCTTGATAATTACCACGTTGAAGGCATGTTGATGCTTGATAATCCTGATATTGAAATGATTGACTCTGATAAATTCTCGATGACAATCACATCACTCAGAAATGTCCGAAAAGTCCGCATCGGCGACAGATTGAATGTGTATATTGATAGAATTGATGTTCCGCGCAAACAACTTGACTTGCAACTTACCGATGAGGAGTTCGAAAACATCTTCCGAAGCAAACCCAAAGTAAAACGTGGTAAAAAACCGAGAAAAGGAAAAAATTACGGTAAACCTAAGGATGGTAAGAGCAAAACCTTCGGAAATAACGAAAAACGCAAGAAACGCAGACCTCGATGATTGTTTATAACTGAAATCCTGTAAATAATTCATGAAACACTAAACTTTTTTATTACGTAATTCACTTAATTTTATGTGTTTTTTTTGATACAGATTCAATGATTGAATCGTATATATTTTTAATAATTATAAGTGGAGGATAGTATGAAAAAGACTAATACTTACGTCATTATATTCATTTCAATTGTTGTTTTCTCAATGCTTAGTTGCTCTAACACATCCGCAACGCTGAAGATAACACCGAAAACTCTTGATTTCGGCAACGTCAATCTCAGCGAAAGTTCAACATTAATTCTTACGCTGACAAACAAATATTCAAAGGATATTCTCATCACAAATATAAATCTGTCAAATTTGACTAATTATGTGATTTTGTCAGGTGCAATTACACCGATAAATATGTCCAAAAACGCTTCCCATGAAATCTCAATCAAATTTGAGCCAACATCGGGTGGAGTGCATTTCGCTCAGCTAACAATTATGCTAGATGCGTCGAGCAAACCGAAAATTGTGGAAATCACAGGCGTTGGTGTGCCAATTGCAAAAATTGTTCTTTCAGACCAGAGTATTGATTTCTCTTCCGTGCTTATTAGCAGTGATAAAATAGTGAATATCACGGTTGAAAATACTGGAACAGCAGAACTTATTATTGATTCGCTTCAGTTTTCAGGCACTGGTGCTGCTGCTTTCAGCATTTCATCAGGTGGTTCCGTTCCCATCGCAATTCAACCAGGCTTATCAAAGGATATTTCAATTAAATTTACACCACCTGCCCAACAAAACTACCTCGCTGAGCTGCACATTAGTCACAACGGATTAAACGAGAACACACCATTCACAGTTTCTCTCGCTGGCGAAGGTGTTATCACAGCCCCGAGAATTGCTCTTGATAAATCAAGCCCCTGGGACTTCGGTAGCATCGGTATTGGAATGTCATCAATACAAAACCTTGAAATCACAAACAACGGCACAGATCCTTTAACTGTTGATTCTGCAACGATGTCAACAAACACCGAGTTTAAGGTCGCTGGAGTTGAAGACAGCAACGGTAATCCGATAACTTTACCAGAAGCTGTTGCCATTGGCGCAA
>JAIOTL010000308.1 GCA_021106775.1 Planctomycetota bacterium
ATCGATTGGAATTGATGTCGCAAGCCCGTTGGCGTACATTTCAACAGTATCCATGCCTTCAGGTTCGAGGAAAATCTGATGCTCGGTTTTGCCCGCGAATTTAATGATTTTATCCTCGATGCTGGGGCAATATCTTGGTCCTGTCGCCTGAATTTGACCGGAATAAAGCGGAACGCGAAGCTTTTGGTCTAAAATTATCTGGTGAACATCAGAATTTGTGTACGTCAGATAACATGAGACCTGTGGCGGATTGAAATTGTCTTTATCGGTTGCAAACGAAAACGGAACAGGATTGTCATCACCCTTCTGCTCTTGCATGACGCTTAAATCGACGGAACGCGCATCAACTCTGGGTGGTGTACCAGTTTTCAGTCTGAGAACTTCGAAGCCGATTTTGCGCAGGTTTTCCGAAAGATGAATTGACGCTTTTGCACCTGAACGCCCGCCTGACATCTGAACATCCCCAAAATGAAGCTTGCCACCGAGAAACGTACCAGTCGTTATCACAACTGCATTCGCGCGAATTTCCTCGTTCAAATCTGTTAAAATACCTCTGATTTTGTGCTTGTATGCATCTTTTCCTGCATTAACACCCGATTCAAGCAGCAATTCAACAACTTCTGATTCAATCAACTCAAGATTGTCAAACTGCATCAATAATTCGAACGCCTGCCTGATATAACCGGCTTTGTCCGCCTGTGCTCTGGGCGACTGAACCGCAGGACCCTTTTTTGTGTTCAACATTCTGAATTGAATGCCGGTTTTATCGATGATTTTACCCATTAATCCGCCCAGTGCATCAATCTCGCGCACAAGCTGCCCCTTCGCCAATCCGCCAATCGCCGGATTGCACGACATTCTGCCAATATTATCTATATCCAGAGTTATCAACGCAGTTTTCGCGCCAAGCCTCGCACCCGCTGCCGCTGCTTCAATACCCGCATGCCCCGCGCCAACAACGATAATGTCAAATTCTCTCTTCACTTTTTAATTCCCTGTCATTAACTGAGACCGTGAGTAGTGAAAAACAAGTAATGTTATATGTCATTCCTGCGAAAGCAGGAATCCAGTAATATCGATTTTTCCTTGTATTCGCTGGATTCCCAATCAAGTTGGGAATGACAGAAGCATTATTTCTATACGACTACCAGACCGTGAATTTTATATTATTCACAGGCAGAAAAAATCAATTTACCATTTCGATTCAGAAATTAACTTGATAAATGTTTTCGGCATATTAAATTATGAGCTTTATTGAATAACAGGAATCATATGATTTCCCTCATAATCAAAGCACCTGCAGTTGATTATATCTCGGGAGCGGTTCTAAACGCGACTTTCGAGGGAGATTCTATATGTATCAGTAATCAACAGCTTGAGCACGAAGACTGCGACATATTATTCCGCGAGGATTTCGGGATAAAAGCACGCATTGGGTGGAATGAATCGGGGCATTTTTTCCTTTCCGAAGTCGATTTCAACAACAAATTTATCGAAGTAGTAACAACGGAAATACAGCTTTGTATCGATTTAGTGAAAGATTCTTCGAAGGAATTCAGCAACATCAAGGATGAGATTGTGATGTTGAATTTCAACGATGAAATAGAATTCTTTATATCGGTAAGCAAGAAATTACCTGAGAACGAGCCGATTTCGCCACTAGGGCGCGAAGTTGTAACATTGACCGAAAAAGCGAGAAACAAAATTGTTGATATAACAACACACCGAGATTCGGACAAAAAGACTGCGAAAAAAAATACCAAACACGTTGAAGAACCTGATGATGCAACGCTGGAATTCGAAGAATTTGATATTGAAAAGGAAGATTATCGAACAAAAAGCGATGTTAAGACATATCCAGCACCAAAAAAAGATGAAACCGCAATGACATATGGAGATGTGGCATGGTGGGCTTCGCAGACAGATGACGGACTTAACGAAGAATTCGTTCCCAACGGTGATACGAAGATAAATGAACTCGATATCGATGAAGACATTGACGAAATTGAAGAGACGTATCAAAAAGACGGTGATTATTTTCGCAAATTTGATGATGAAATGCATGAAGGTGACTCGGATTCAGAAGATTCTTTGGCTGCGAATTATTCCTTCGAATTCCCGAAATACCTGTTTTTTCTTAAAACAAGCACAATTAAGCTTGATATTGATATACATGAGAATGAAGGTCAGCGGATAAAGGCAATTCCGAGGTTTCCGGGATGCAATGTTCAACCTGATAAATTTATATTCGATAATGAAGCTATTGCTGACGATGCTGATAGCGACGACGAAACTGCCGAATCATTCTTCGTTACGCCGTTCAAGCTTGGCAAATGCGAGAATTGCTATTTTGAGTTCTGGAGTAACGGCACGATTCTCTGGCGTAAGTATTTAGCGGTAAAATCCGTTCGCCTGCCAATATTTTTCAAACTTGTGATGGGTTTGCTGCTGATTCTTTTCGCAGGTTTAACCGCATTTATTTTGCATTTAGAAAATTTAATCACCATTTATACGTTTAACGTTAGCGTGGCAGCGTTAATCATCCTCGTTTTGGTTTATGTATTGACTGGTAATAAAAGCTGTCGTTTCAGCGAGGATACGCACATGCACCTTGATTCAAGTGATGACGAGGATTCAGAATGAGATTATTAATACGCATTATTATCACTTCGGCACTTATTTTTTTCGGCGTGTATTTTCTCGGGCAGGATGCTATGGATAACAATGAGAGCATAAATAATGAGCTTTTCGGGTTAATGCTGCTAATCAGTGCGTGGATTTTCAATATTTGGCTGTCACCTAAACCAAAAGGCGTAAACGTAGCTGCGTTTCTGAACAAAGAGCTTGAACGTAATATCAAAAAGCTTGAACGTGAAGTCGCCGAAAACTCGCTGCCTTCCACAAAACTCGAACTCGCTGAAATGCACATCAAATTTAACAAATCGGACAAAGCGATTAAGTTTCTCGACGAATATGATGCGGAAATCCCGGATAATTTGCATTCGTTTTATCTCAGAATTATTGCATGTCACGGAAACAAGGATTTCAAGACCGCCTGGCAGTATATCGACAAGGTTTTCAAGAAAGACCCGAATTATGACGACCATCGAATCAAACTTTGGGCAGCACGCTGTTACATCGAGCTTTTGGAGCCGGAAAACGCCTTGCAGATGATTGATGAATTCACGAAAAACGCTGGTTTCGTCGCTGAGGCATATTATGTCAAAGGCATCGCATATGCAAGAATCGGCAACATCGAGAAAGCTGAACTTCAACAAAAAGAATTGGAACAACTCTCATCAAAAGTTCAGAAAGTTCGTGCACTTGAAATCCAGATTTTCAGCAAAGCACTGCAGAAAGAAATCGAGGACGCAAAATCCCAAATATCCGCGGATAAAACTGCAAAATTGACTTAATTATCAGTTGGTCTGCAAATATTATGAAATTTTTTGCACGAAACCACGTCGAATATGTTGTGTATTATAATTCAGCAAAGCTCAGCATGAATTTACAGTGCTTTGAATTTGCTTGCTTGAAGCGGTTTCAAAATATTGTATAATTAAACAGTAAGATGGAGGTAAATATGTCAATATCAATAAAATGTCAATGCGGCAGAAATATGCTCATATCCGAGGAACTTGAAGGTCTTCCGGTACGCTGTCCCAACTGTGGACGCAGACATCTAGTTCCCCGAGAAGAGCCGATTTTAATGGCAAAACCGATTGAGGAAATACCTCAAACGAGCAATTTTGCGAAGCCAATTTGCAAAAAATGCAACAATGTAATCGATCTTGAGTCGAATTACTGCCCCAATTGTGGGATTTATGTAATTGAGACTCCGAAAACTCGGCAAGAAGAAGTGAAATACAGGAATTCAGCAAATGCTGAGA
>JAIOTL010000362.1 GCA_021106775.1 Planctomycetota bacterium
AAGTTGTTGCAATCAGCACTGCAGGAGCAAAATCCAGTCCGATTTGGTGTTTCCAGACCGTTACAACAATACCTAAGGTTTTAATTAACGAAATTGACACGATAGCCACTGTCGATTGGGTCGAGATTTATAATGCTGATTCAATACCCGCTTCAATAAGCGGATGGCAATTCCAGACATATTCGGATAACAATAGTTCTGAGGATGGTACATACCATTTCAGAGATTATTTTGTGCTTCATCCTGGGCAGGCGATTGTTGTACACGATAACCAGGCGGGAACTGTTGCTTTCAAGACTGAGTTTAACTTTAACTGGGCGAATGCGACCTCAGCGGGTGAAGTTATTCTCAAGGGTCCGAAAAATTATGATACTGGAATCGATTATATGAAGTTCAACACGCTTTATTCACATAAACCAAGCGACCTGAACTGGTATGGAGCGTTGGTTTCGAATTATACCTGGTACAGCAATTTCTATCGAAGGAGTGCTACCGATACTGATAATGCGACTGATTGGGGGGTTCGATATAGAACCGCTGACAAAGGCAGCAAGAATCCAGGGCAATAAGCAGCAATGATTAACCATGTAAGATTAAGATTTTTACTACGACATCGAGAAGAAATAGTTTTCTTCGAGAAGCCGCGATATTCCGAAGGAATTAAGCGTAAAAGACAGCATTGAATCTGATTAAACTAACTTCTTAAGAATTTTTGCCACAGAGTCGCTGAGAACACAGAGAAAATAACGAAACTGTCATTCTGAACGAAGTGAAGAATTCAGTCTTATGAGTTCTGTCTTTTTTTACCATTAAGAACACGAAGAAAATAAAGGTTACTGAACCTGTCATTTTGAGTGAATGAAATGACCGAAGATTCCAGTATCCGCATTTCACAAGATCAAGATGCACAATGACAATGAATACGAATAAAAGAGTTTTGCCCATTTAGCGTTGAAAATGCCCTATTTCAGCTTTTTTACTTTGTATTCATGATTGCGTTTTTTGAGAATCTGCGTTTTGATGATGTACACATCCTTGGTGGGTTTTGCAGCCTGCAGATTCTTCGGGTCTTTTATAATCGGTGTGTTCGCAATTTTGTACACAACATCCATTCCCTTAATAACTTTACCGAAAATCGCGTGTTTACCGTTGAGCCACGTTGCTGATTCACCTGTCGTTATGAAAATCTGCGAGCCGTTGGTGTTTGGACCAGAATTTGCCATCGCAAGCAATCCCGGAGCATCAAATTTGAGTTTACTGTTGAATTCATCAGCGAATTTATAACCAGCATCGCCTGAACCTGCACGAGGAGAGATTTTACCCTTGGCATACGGACATCCCACCTGAATCATAAAAGTCTTGATGATGCGATGAAATCGAATATCGTCGTAAAACCCTTTTTCACACAACTCGATGAAATTCGCAACAGTGTTGGGTGCTTCATCTTCGTAAAGCTCAACCGTGAAATTACCAACGTTAGTAAAGATTTTTACCTGCGGATTCGTAGATTTTGATTCAACCTTCTTGCGCAACCCAATTTTGAGCTTTAGCGTCGTTTCCTTTTCGTTTCGCAGTACAATAATTGTCAGAATATCGCCGACATAACGCGATTTCAGCAATTCACGCAGAACAGCCAAAGTTTCAATCTGGACACCATCAACAGATTTAATAATGTCGTCAGCCTGCAGACCCGACTTTTGCGCAGGTGAATCATCTTCAACGTCAAGCACCCAAAGTCCACCCTTGGCAAGCTGGTCAAGTCTAATGCCGATTAGCCCGTATTCATATGCATTAAGCTTCTGGGTCGTTTCGGGTTTTATCTCTGTTGGTTTGACTAATTTTTTACCGAGTTTGATATTTTTCTCGATTCTTTTGCGATTCCTGAATATCAACATTGTCATTGTTGACTCGGGTTTCGCTTTCTTCACAATTTCAATCAGCTGTTCCGTGTTAGAAATGTTTTTGCCGTTACACATGAGAATTATATCCAGTGGATACAAACCTGCTTTTTCCGCAGGACTACCCGGGGTTACCGAATTAATCAGTATTCCCTGATTTTTAGGAAGCTCGTAGAATTGCCTTAATTGCCTAGTGCTATCGATAAGATTTTCCACTCGAATTCCTAGATATGCCTGATATTTCGGTGATTTAACTTCAGGAGTTTTGAGATTGTCGCGTTTTCTACGCAGCTCAGCAATCATGTCCTCAATTTCTTTGTGTGCTTCCTTGCGTAAATCCTCGATTTTTTTGTCGACGTATTTACTAAGCTCTTTCAGCATCTTTTTAGTCTTTGCATCATTGTCCGGTTTATCTGCGAAAAATTTCTTCACAAGACCTTGAATATCGAGATTATCAAGCGTTTGCTCATTATTCTGTTCAAGGAGTTTTATGTACATTTTGAAAAGTGAGTGATTTTGTAGAGGTTTCAGGTCTTCGTCGATTTTATATTGCTCAACCTTTCTGAACCCGTCTTTTATCGCAAACCCAAGACTCAGAAGTGCAGACTTCTCATTTTTTAGTCTCATATAAGCACAGGCGACATTATACCAGCACGCGCCACGTGTTTGCCCCTTTTCAAGTGCAGAAATCAGAATCATGTATTGCCCAATTGCTTCTTTGTACTCGCCCTTGTCCATGAGTTCAGAGGCGCGGTTCCAGCGTTTATCGAAATCATCAGGTAGGTTTTTTTCATCTGATTGAGCATAAACAAATTGGCTCAGCACGAGGATAAATGACATAACAGACAAAACAATCGAGAGTTTTTTTGACATGATATTTCTCCTAATACGTAATTATTAACTAATATAATTTATACAGTATATAAAACCTGATAGTTTGAGAAACATTTTATGCGGATTATGTTTGAATCAAACAACATAACTCAAAAGTGCATAGAAAATCCGTTGTAATCTGTTATAATTATCAAAAATATTGGAGAAAATAATATGCTTTTACTCGGTGTTAACGTTGACCATATTGCAACAATCAGGGAAGCACGCAAAGTTGACTATCCTGACCCTGTCGAAGCTGCAATACTCGTGCAGATGGCAGGTGCCGAACAGATAACAATCCATCTTCACGAAGACAGAAGACATATTCAGGATAGAGATTTGGAGATAATGAGCAGGATTTTGAAAGTACCTCTAAATCTCGAACTTGCGCTTAACGACGATGTCATCGCACTGGCACTAAAATATAAGCCTGAACGGGTGTGCATTGTGCCTGAAAAACGCGAAGAAGTTACAACAGAAGGTGGACTTGATGTTACGCAAAACACAAAGAAATTACTTGAAGTGATACCGATGTTCAAGGAAGCGGGGATTGAAACATCGCTTTTCATTAATCCTGACGATGCTGCGATAGAAGCCTCTTATAAAGTTAAAGCTGAAGCAATTGAGCTTCATACAGGTGCTTTTGCCAATGCGAAAAACGAGAATCAACAGTTTGTTGAGATAGAACGCATCGATTCCGCCATTGAAACAGCAATCAGCCTTGCAGAACCTTACGATTTCATAACGAAAATAAATCTGGGTCACGGATTGAATTATCAAAATCTGGCAATGCTTCTCGAAACAATACAAATTGAGTTTATTAGCGAGCTTAACATCGGGCATAGTATCGTCGCAAGAGCTGTTTACGTCGGGCTTGAACAAGCGATTAAGGAAATGAAAGAAATTATCTGGCGTGCGGAACTTGGGCAGAATATTATGCGCTCTAACGAATTTTATGATTCGATTTTCATGCCAGAGGAGGATTTCGAGGAAGAATCGCTTGATTCCGAAGAATAGGATGTATCCCTTAATCATGATGCGTATTTTTACATATTTTATCGTGAGTTTTTCCATTTTTTGCATGGTTTCAAGTTGCACAAACGCTCCGATTGCAGATTCAGAGCGTGAAGTGCTTGAACCACGGGTAGTGAAAGCGATTTTGAAGGTTGGAGCAGCAAAAGTTGACGTCACTCCTGATTTGATAAACCTGAAAGTAACACTGGCGGGTAAATCTGGTATTAGAACGGCTACAGGTTTACTTGACCCATTATTTGTGAGAGCGATTGTTATCAAATCCAGTATGAAGAAGATTGGCATTGTCAGCATGGAACAGCTTTTTATTACGACTCAGATGTATAAAACAATCGTTAAAAGGGTGGAAAAAATCGGATTCACAAGCATCATTGTGCAGGCGACGCAAACGCATTCGGGAGATGGACATTTTTCGCACAATTTTATTGAGCAGCGATTTAGAACCGGTAAATTTCATGCTGCATCATTTGAGAAACGTGTTATAGCAGCGGAAATCGCATTGCGCACTGCTGACGAAACTGCGGAGGAAGCACAACTCGTTCTTGAATCAACAAGGGCGGAATTCAACATGAACAATCAGACTGTCCCGTTTTATGTCAACAAAACAGCTTCAAGTAATGCAGGTGACACGACTTTCGAGCGCTTGATGTTTTTTTCGAAGGAAAACAAAGCTCTGATATGCCAAATGATAAACTTACCTGCAAATCCGATGATCTTGTGTGTAAAAAATACAAAAATAAGTGGAGATTTACCCGGTAGATTGTCGAAAATTGCAGAAAATGAGTATCCCCATTCTGTCGCAACAGTTTTAAACAACGCAACTGACGATTTTATACCAAATGATAAAGTATTGAACATTTTTCTGAAAAGCGATGACATTGATGAAAACCTTGAATTTTATGCGAATAGACTTTACCGGCGTTTTTATCCTCGAAAAAAAATAAACAGCACTGTCGATTGGGAAAAATCATGGCAATATTTTCAGCATGAAGATTTCGGAAGTTTTGTTCGAGCAACATTCGATGATACCGATGTTTTTGAAATCAATGAAATTGAAGTTAAAACAACATCAGAACATATGCAGATAATAACGCTTGGGAAGCTTGCAATTGCAACTATTCCAGGAAAGTTTTCCGCATTACATGCCAAAGAGTTTTATGAATATGCAAAAATAATGAATCTCGCTTATGCCTGGTATTTACCAAGTTTTTATGATTAGCATTGTTGACATAATTGTTAAATGAACACCAAAAATCCCATAAATCGTAAAATCGAATTCAGAAATAAAAACAACCT
>JAIOTL010000209.1 GCA_021106775.1 Planctomycetota bacterium
CTTTTCCGTGAATTTATCCCGCCAACCTTTAACATTGTTCCTGCTGAATTTAACTTCAAGGTCTGTATAAAGCGTATGAAGTTTTTCCTCATATTCATTCAATTGCTTTAAAACATAATCAATATCTGATTTGCACTGAGTTTTTTCGTATTTTCTACCTTTCTTCTCAAGTAAGTACAAACCTTTGAAATATTTTTTCTGTATAAGCTGAATGTTTGCGTATAAATTCTCAAGAAATGCTGAAAAATTGTTATTCTCAGCATCTTTACTTTCTAAATACAAATCCAGCAGGATTTGTGCTGGGTCATACAGTGCTTGCTCAATATCAAATGTGATTAGTATATAAAAAGTAAAACCATTGGTATATCTTTTCTGCTCAACAGTGCAAAACTCAACCCAGGACGGATATTTACTTGATTTTGCTTCATTACTTGTTTGTTCAAGCAAAACACCAAATAATGTATTGTTAAATTCTTCTGAGAGTAATCTTCTAAATTCTATCTGTTGCTTATTTTCAACATTACCAAAGAAATCTAAAGGCAAAGAATTACGTATTTTCGAAAAACAATCATTGGAAGGATGAAGTTCGGATGGGTACATGATATCAGTGAATCTCCAACATGACTTTTTTATGATTTCATCGAAGGCGCGGGAACGGGCATCAGCAAAGCTTCTGTCTGAAACTCCAACGGCAACATAGTATTTATCTTCAGGAAACTCCTTGAATTCATCCTGCATTATCCAATCTGGTGCTTTAACAACGTTATCGACGTTCACAGGTTCAACCTGACAGCCCAAAATTAATATTATTGTTGACAATAATGTTATTCTGTAGAAAATATTAAAGTTTAGACTCAACATAATTTTTAGCCTTTGAAAAATGGTTTTTCTCAATTATTTTACTTGATTTTAAGGTTCAAAATTGAGTTTATTATAAATTCTTTTTATTTTGTAAGTAAAATCTAACAACTTTAATTTCAGAGGAGGTTTCTGTGACCATCAAAGATCAAATCGTTGAAATAGTTTGTGATAGATTGGGAACAACACCTGACAAACTTAGCGATGAAACATCATACACCAAAGATCTCGGCGCAGATAGCCTGGATCTAGTCGAGCTCGTTATGGCATTCGAAGACACTTTCGGAATGAGCATTCCCGATGAGGAAACTCAAAAAATTCAGTCCATTGGCGAAACAATCAAGTATATTGAAGAACATAAGTCATAAATCAATTCATTAATTAAAATAGTGATTATTTCTGGCTTAAATTGCGTATAATTCAAGTTAACCTTTTTTTATAAATGGGGAACTGATGAAAAGACGTGTTGTAATAACTGGTATTGGTGCTGTAACACCCGCTGGTAACAACGTTGACACATATTGGGATAGTGTTCTCAAAGCAAAGTCCGCAATCACGAGGATAACTCGATTTGACCCGAGCAGACTGGCAAGCCAGATTGCAGGTGAAGTAAAAGATTTTGAAATAGCAAATCATATTCCTCGAAAACTCGCCCGTAACCTTGAGAGATTTTCACAATATTCAGTTGTGGCAGCCGAGGAAGCGTTATGCGATGCTGGTTTCCTTCCGAAAATCGATGAAGAAACAAACACAGTCGATCATTGGCGCATTGATGATTCGCTGATTGATCCTTTCAGATTCGGTTCGGTAATCGGCGTTGGTCTCGGTGGTTTGGACGAAATTGAGCATGGCAAGGTTCAGCTTGAAAAACGTGGACCTGGTCGAATTTCACCTTTCTTCGTTCCGAAATCAATGGCGAATGCAGCAAGCGGTCATATTGCAATAAGATTCGGCTTAAAAGGCACGAACTTTGTCTGTACAAGTGCTTGCGCTTCTGGTGCTCATGCGATATTTTCATCACTTAGGTCAATTCAATTCGGTGATGCGGATGTAATGGTAACAGGTGCAACAGAATCAACATTGACTGAATTATGCGTAGCATCTTTTTGCAGCGCACGTGCGTTATCGACAAGAAATGATGACCCTGAACATTCTTCGAGACCATTTGATAAAAATCGAGACGGTTTCGTTATTGCTGAGGGTGCTGGCATACTTGTGTTTGAAGAACTTGAACATGCGAGAAAACGCGGTGCAAAGATTTATGCAGAGGTTGTTGGCGTTGGAGCAACAGACGATGCATATCATATCACAGCACCCGATCCTTCAGGGATTGGACCTGCAAAAGCGATTGAGTTTGCAATAAGAGAAAGCGGGATACCGAAGGAGAAATACAATTATATTAATGCGCATGGTACTTCGACTCAGCTCAATGACCCGATGGAAACAAACGCAATTAAGTCGGTTTTTGGTGATTATGCAAAAAAGATTGCAATTTCATCGACTAAATCTGTCATCGGTCATTTGCTTGGTGGTGCTGGCGGTGCGGAACTTGTGTGCCTTGCAAAAGCGATAAAAGAAGGCATTATTCCACCGACAGCGAATTATGAAGTGCCTGACCCTGAATGCGATTTGGATTATGTCCCGAATGTGCCGAGAGAAGAGAAAATCTATGCTGCGCTTTCGAATTCATTGGGTTTTGGTGGGCACAATGCGACAATCGCGCTGAAAATCTACGAAAACGATTAATTATCCAGAATTTTATCGCGAAGCGATAATGTTAGGTAGCCCCGTGTTTCAACACGGGGAAATAGAATAAT
>JAIOTL010000080.1 GCA_021106775.1 Planctomycetota bacterium
AGTTCCTCAACGATGGGGACCTCTGCCGCAATTGCCATAAAGGTTACGCCATATACAGTGTCAGGTCTTGTCGTAAAAACCCGCATTAGCACCTCATCGGTTGCAGAATCTCTGCGCGTTCCATGTGTCGGGTAATCCTCGGATGCAGGCACAACGGTTTCCGGAGCTTTGACATCTCCGCCAACCAGAAAGTCGATAAAACAGCCTTCCGAGCGTCCAATCCAATGTCGTTGCATCGCTTTCACCCGTTCTGGCCAATCAAGGCTGTCGAGTCCATCCAGCAGTTCTTGTGCGTACTTTGTGATGCGGAAAAACCATTGCACCATGTCCTTTTGCAGCACGACGCTACCGCAGCGTTCGCATTTTCCGTCGATAACCTGCTCGTTTGCTAGCACTGTCGCGCATTTCTCACACCAGTTCACAGGTGCGTTTTTACGATATGCCAGGTCTTTGTCGAACATTTGCTGAAAGAGCCACTGTGTCCAGCGATAATATTCCGGCGTTGACGTTGCAACTTCGCGAGCCCAGTCATAACCTACACCCCAGCGTTTGAACTGTTCCTTCATTTTGTCGATGTTTTCCGCGATTGTGTCCTTTGGGTGTCTGCCGACTTTGATTGCATAATTCTCAGCGGGCAGACCGAAGGAATCCCAACCCATGGGTGTCATCACTTTTTTTCCACGCATCATTAAGTAACGAGTAACCGCATCGCCGATAATGTAATTCCTGCCATGCCCAACATGTAACGTTCCTGAAGGATACGGGTACATCATCAGGCAGTAAAATTTTTCTCTGGAATTATCTGAATCGTCAGTTTTGTACAAACCGAGTTTTTCCCATCTATCCTGCCATTTCTTCTCAATATCCTTAAAATTGTAATCAACAGACATGATTCACCTTAAATTTATATGTTGTTAAATTTCGAAAATTATTAAGATTATGAAGCGCATAGATTAAGGTCGTACTGCTGTGAGAACCACAGCAACACCTCCTGAGAAATTAACCTGTGCAAGAATAGAAATTTATACATAATTTCAACTCAATCGAAAGCCTGATATTTATCACATTTGTGCAGAATCCGAAACGTAATTCCAGAATTATAACAGTGTTTTATAACATAAAGTTTTATCTAAGTTATTTTTATTGTTATTACGATAAATAATGAAGGAATGACAGAAATCATTGATATACTCGGTTTATGGCATTTTGTCGAGGAGTTGACAATGAGCAGAGAATATATGCCGATAATTTCACCTACCGGCACGAAAACAACATGTAAATCCTGGCTGACCGAAGGTTTGATGCGCATGTTTATGAACATGTTTAATCCTGAGATTGCCTCTGACCCCGAAAATCTCATCATTGATAAGGACTCAGTTCAGGCAGTGCGCGACTGGGAAACATTCGATGAAATTGTAAATGAACTTAAAATCCTCGAAGCAGATGAAACTTTAGTGATTCAATCGGGCAAACCAGTTGGAATATTTCAGACACATATGATGGCACCCAGAGTGCTTATCACGAATTCTATGTTTGTTTGTGATAGTGATTATCGTGAAGTATTTTCCGCATTACAGAAGTCGAAATTAACGCTTAACTCTGGTTCAACTGTCGGTTCATGGACTTATTCTGGATTTCAGGGTAGTCTTGCTTTTTTTCATTTACTTTACAAACAGATTGCAAATAAACATTTTGACAGGGATTTAAGCGGTAAGATTGTACTTTCAACAGGTCTTAAAAATTCGTTGGGAGTTGATGCTGTTGCTGCCAACATGCTTGGTGCAACTTTTCTCACTTGTGAAGAAGATGTAACCATCGTTGAAGAGCTGGTTAAAAAGGGTTTCATCCAACATGAATTAATGAATGTTGATATTGCAATAAACAAAGCGTTTGAGCTAAAAGCCGCGAAAAAACCTGAATCAATCGTTTACATCGGTAAACCCAACGATCTTTTGAAGGCGATTGTCGGAATGAATCTGGTTCCAAAGGTTGTAACTGACAATTCACTCATTGATAGAATTCTTGATATTGACACCATTAAGGAAATTAGAACTCAGGTGCGATATTTGCTTCAATTGCAGGACAGAGGTGCAATTGTATTCGATTCTGGCAATGGAATCAGACATATTGCCAGAGGTGCTGGTTTGAAGGATGCTTCGAAGATTCCTGGTTGTTTCAATGAGTATATTCGCGATGAGTTCTGTGAGGGTAAGGGTGCGTTGAAATGGACTGCACTTTCAGGCAATCTTGATGATATTAAAAGAATTGATAATGCGGTTCTCGAAGCATATCCTGACAATGAGGAAATAACATTCTGGATTAAAAAAGTTCAGAAAATTACAAAATTCAGCGGACTACCTACACGCGTGTGCTGGCTTGGTCATGGTGAGAGACGTTATATCGCTTCGGTTATTAACAAGCTTGTGCGTGATGAGGAACTTTCGGCACCAGTTATGATAAGTCGAGAAAGTATCGATTCCGGCTCGGTTGTAAATCCGAAATGTATTACCGAGAACATGAATGATAAGTCGGATGCAATTTCCGACTGGGTTTTTCTAAATTCGATGTTGAATACAGCGAGCGGTGCGACGCTAGTGAGCATTCAGCAGACTCAGGGGGTTTGTGGAAATTCAATAAACACAGGGATTGCGCTTGTTGCCAATGGCTCACCTGAAACAGACAAGCGAATTGGCATGGTTTTTGCAAACGACCAGGGGTTGGGGATTATGCGTTATGCTGATGCCGGCTATGAGAAGGCAATTCATGCTGCTGTTAAATACGGCTTAATGACGATGAAGAATAATAATGGAGATAAGCTCGCAGAATGAAAGATAATGCAATATTCAAATATTCATTAAAGATTTTCTTACCAACTGCGCTGATTGCATCTTTTGTTATGATTTATTTACTTGTGTATCATAATATTGTACTTGGGATAAATGCTGCAATTTTGTTTGGTTTGTATGATATGGTCATTTCATCAAGAATTCTAAATAATATAGAGAAAGCAAAAGATGATAGAAATGATATTACAAAGCAATATGCTGTGCTTGTTTACGGCTTTTTCATCCGAATGATTATAATCTTTGCCGGTTATTTTGGGCTTGAATACCTTGAAAAAGCATCAGGAGCATCATTTGCAATAACTTACATAATTCTTCATTTTACGCATATTGCAGGTTTTTCTGTGGTAACAATGAAGAAAATGAACGCCGAAAAATCGGATAAAGTTGAAGAATCAGAGAAAATGCTTAAATCCGACGAAAATCAGCAAACAAACATTGATTGAAATACGCCAATTACTTCGGCGTAACAAGGTCGCCTGGAATAATAGTCGCTTCACGAATGAGAATGTTGCTGAATCTCTCTCGAAACTCATTCCAGAGTTCGTTCTGCAAACGCCTGAAAAGCTCAACCTGCACCAACATCGAGGAAAACGATGCTAAACCTTCCTGCTTCTTATTCACGAGAAATATAATCACAATTTTGTCAGAAAGTTCAATCGTTGAGCATAGCCTTGGAAGCTGTTTCGCGTTATTAATCTCATAAATTATCTGTGGTTCCTCATCGTTTAACTGCGTCAGTTTCTCGCGTTTAGGCACCCAAAAAGGATAAACCGCTTTCGTATGCTGTATGAATTTATCCTTTGCATCTTTCATGTCTGCATCCTTGAGCATATTCTCAATCTCACTCCGATAAACATTGATTTTTTCGAGAATTTTATCGTAGTTTGTCGGCAGAATCGGTATTTCAAGGCGATATAACTCGACATTCGTTACGTTGGAGACAGGTTGACGACGATACTCCTCGCGCAGTTCGCGCGGCGTAACATCAAGTGTAATATCAATCCTAAAATCAGGGTGATTCGAAATAAGCCAGAGTGTACGCTGTTGATTAAGCTGATTAATAATCTGTTCCCTGAATTCAAGATATGAAAGATTGTTTACAGCAAGAACTTCACCCCATTTGTCGTTGGCAGCATCGTCATCGCCAAAAATTCCGTGCTGACGTTTAGAGTCGTTTATCGCACTTCTTATTGATTCCTCAGGGACTGACCCGAGGTACATTTTCAATTCACCGGCTTTGTGTTTGTATAGAATATCAAGCATTTTACGTTCGAAATTGCGATAAAGTGCGTTTAACTCAGCTTCCTTGAGCATCGTGCTGTAACCGCCGCGACCTTCAAGGTCAAAAGGTGATTGCGACATATTATTGCGAATATCCTGCAAATACTCGATATAGTTGATAAGATCCTTCTGAATATCCTTGCTTGTGATTACGTCGCCGTTTACCAGTGCGAAAGTATAATCGAGGTCAACCAAAATCTCTTTTGGCGCGAGTGCTTGCGGAATCGAAGGTATAAAAGTGTCAACATTTTCTTCTGTAGTTTCGTCAGTTTTGTCGTTATGCTCGGGTAGAGGTTTTGTGGTCTCTTCAGCATTAACTTGAGAATCTACAGCATTATCAGTTGAAAACTTTCTTTCCTTCAAATCAACAAGTTGAGATAGCGAATCGTTCCCAGAAACAGTGACTTCCGAAGTGTTAATGTCGGATACGATATCGTGGGTTGCGCAACCTAAGTATAAAATGACCGAGAAAATTGCTGCGATTGCTTGAATATGTTTCATTTGTGCTCACTGGGTGATTAAAGACGTTGAATTATAATTCACTATACCCAAATTACAAAGTTTTTTAAGAATATAGATTTTATACCACAGAGATACAGAAAATGTCATTCTGAACGGAGTGAGTGAACATTCCCTGTGTCATTGCTAGGGTGTGCAAGCACAATATGCAAAGGGGACGGATAGAAAGTGTCAGAAAGTCTGCCCAGGTTTACCTGCCCGAAGTCATTTCTTTGATGTTCTTCGAGATTACCTCAAGGGTTTGGTCTTTGAGCTTTAGGACGTATTTGTCATCGTCGAAAATGTAGATGTCGCCTTTCTTTGACATAAGTGGATTGCCATATTTCACAATGAGCTGGTCAATTAGCGCAAGCCGAAATGCCGGGTCATTATGCACATCCGCATTCTGTAAATACGAAATTTTATAAACGCTTTTGAGATTGTAATTCAGGAAATAGCTGACATTGCTGAAATAAGGATGTCGTGTCAGCACTTCTCTGTACTCGAAAAAAACAGGGTCAGCATTGTAAACTTTTTCGATTGTTGGTCGCATATCACGTAGTTCAGACAGTGAAAGTCCGATGATTTTGTCAGGAATTGGATAATCATCTGTAATAATCGGTGGTGGAAATTTATAAGGGGATGGAGTTTTCGGCATTTCACGCGGGGTGCCACAGCCGACCAACAACAAACAAAAAATAATCAGAATTCTTAGCATAGATTATCCGAAGTTTTTATATTAAAATTTTACACTTCAGTATAACATTGTTTATTGTAATGTGAATTTCAGGAGTAAAATGTGAGTCAGAAAAAAGCAGATTTCCCGCTAAAGTGCCTGCGCGAGAATTATAACCGGAAAGTCCGCGTAATTATTGCTGACGACAAGGACAGATACCTCAACCATTGGCGTGCAGTGCTTGATTCTGATATATTTGAACTGAAATTCGGATACAATGCTAATGAAATTCTTGATGCTTTCGACGGTGATGCAAGTGCGTTTGATGTGTTAATCAGCGATATTTCAATGCATACTGAAGATGAGAAAGGAATTTTAGGCAATATGCAGGGGGAATTTGCTGGTGTCAGCTTATCGATGAAACTCCGTAAAATGGGCTTTACAGGCGACATCGCGCTTGTTTCAACGGGTATTGACGATTTTATCGGGCAGATTTTGTGTCATTTTATTATGGGCTTCTTCGGTGTTGACTGGCTTGTGCCGAAACGCACTTTAGTCAAAGGTAATCCGGTATTTCTTCGCAGACGGCTTTTCTGGAAATAAATTATCGTAAATAATTAAAAAAGAACCAGATTGGGAAACGATGACGGAAATTCCTGAACATAATTTTAGCAAACAGCACAAAGCGCTTATGCAAGAGCTGACTTCAAGAACATATTACCGCGATGCAATTACTGATAATCGGATTTTGCATGCATTTCGCAAAGTAAAACGTCATTATTTCGTCCCGAGAACCTTAATTTCGGATGCATATTTCAATGGACCGCTGCCCATAGGGTTCGAACAAACAATCAGTCAGCCGTATATCATTGCACACATGTTAAGTCTGCTCAAGATGAAACCGACACACAAGGTGCTGGAAATCGGCACAGGTTCAGGTTATCAAACCGCATTGTTGTGTGAATTAGCAGATTTTGTCTTCAGCGTGGAAAGAATTCCTGAATTGGCGGAAAAAGCGCAAAAAGTGCTGAAATTGCTGCCTTACGAGAATTATGATGTAAGTGTTCACGATGGCAGCACAGGTTGGCAAGTGAAGGCACCTTTTGATGCAATTGTTGTATCCGCTGAGATGCCTGCATTCCCGCAATCCTTATTCAATCAGCTTAAAGACGGCGGAACACTTGTTGCACCGGTTAAACGCCAAGCAGATACATATTTGCTCGTTGTGCAAAACATTAACGGCAAGCCGCATAAAACCTGGGATATTGCCGTGCGCTTTGTCCCCATCATTGGTGCTGAGGGATATTAACTTTTGCCTCTAAATGCTGACATCGTAATTCTGAAAGGCTGTTACACAAGCGTACTTCTCTTTTCGTCCCAATTATGATGTACACCGAATCTTACGGTTTTGTCGAGACGTCGGTGATCTTGAATTAGGCGAATGCATCGATTTAGCGATTGTTAGCGTTTTGCAGGTGTTTGCCAGATAATTTCGCTATACTTTACTATCTAATTTGGTATGAAATCGATTAGGCATGAAATATGGACGAACAGCAATCATACAACTGCTTGTATCGTGCTATTTCACCAATTACACGCAGTAGGACAAGCATCCTTGCATGTCATTGAAGAAGTTGTTGCCTGAGCGTAGTCGAAGGCAGCGTAATCGAAAGCAATGATTACAAAGGCAACACTTATCATTGATGGTTTCGACTCCGCTCAACCACCATTTCCTTGTTCCCAAACTCTTTTTGGGAACACACTTACATTTCAAACTCAGTTTGTGTCGAAACAGAGTTTCGCGGATAAGTTCATTCCAAAAGAGGACTTTTAGAACGAGAATAATGGTGGGTTTTGGGAATAAGAATATGTTTCAGTGTAAAGACCAGGAATAGACAGAAGTATAGAACAAAAGCAGTAAAACATACGGGCATCAATTGCAACAGTTATAACTGTTGATATTACCTAACTTATGAAGAATTGCATAGGTGTTGAAAAAAAGCTTTACATTATCGAAAAAACATACCCATAAAATTTGACATTATTACAATGCGTGATTAAACTTTTTTACATGTACTACTGATTCTGTATTTCCAACAATTTTGCTGCTTTTGGCAGCATAATTTTTTTACTAAATTTCACAAAAGAGGTGGTAGAAGTTGGGCTTGATTCCCAAAGATAAAATTCTTGAGATTGTCAGCGCAAACGAAATTGTTGAAGTTTTGAGTGAATATATCGAACTGAAACAAGCGGGAAAAAATTACAAAGCCTTATGCCCATTCCACCAGGAGAAAACTCCTTCTTTTATTGTATCGCCTGACAGACAAAGCTGGCACTGTTTCGGTCAATGTCATGAAGGTGGGGATGTTGTCCGTTTCATTATGCGAGTTGAGAGTATGAGTTTTGTTGATGCACTGAAATTACTGGCGGATCGCGCGAATGTCCAGATAGAATACGAGAAATTCGTTTCATCGGACAACCGCGAAGTTTCCAGTACAGACCTTTTTGAGATTATGAATCAGGCAGGTCGATTTTACGCAAAGAGTCTGCGTGGTAGCATCGGTGCGGAGTATTTCAAGAATCGGGGAATTACAGGCGAGATGGCAAAGGAATTCGAGCTTGGTTTTGTACCGGATGGGTGGGACAATTTGCAAAAAGAGCTGAAATTTGTCAAGCCTCAGAACCTTGAAATCGCAGGTCTTGTGATTGCTCGAAAAGGTGGTGACGGTTTTTATGACAGATTTCGCAACCGTGTGATGTTTCCGATAAAAGATTCACGTGAACGAACTATCGGGTTTGGCGCACGTGCACTGGGTGATGACACACCGAAATATTTGAATTCACCTGCAACACCGGTTTACAATAAAAGCAAGGCGTTGTTCGGGATGGCACAAGCGGTGAAGGAAATCCGTCGGGTGCGCAGGGCGATTATAATGGAGGGTTATACTGATGTGATAATGGCGCATCAATTCAGCTTCAAAACTTCGGTTGCATCTTGCGGGACTGCGCTGACTGACGAACATATCAGGGAGTTGAATGCTGCGGATGAATTATTCCTTCTGTTTGACGGTGATGAAGCAGGTAAAAACGCTGCGGAGCGTACAATTCCAATGTTAATCAAGGCGGAAAAAGATGCGAAAATCGTACTTTTCCCTGATAACTCTGACCCATGCGATTTCCTGCTTTCTCAGGGAGATGAGGCATTTTCCGAATTAATCATGAACGGGATTGATTATTTATCATATAAATTTGCAAGAATCAGCGAACGATACAACATCGAAACACCATATGGATTGAATAAATCCGTCGCTGAATGTGTTAATTTGATACGCACCTCAAAAACTCCGAGTATGCGGATGCATTTGGTGCAGGCATGTGCAAAATACTTGAACAAGCCGGAGCACATTCTCGAAGAACAAGCATTTCCAAGTAAATTCAAGGACAGAAACAAAGAAAAAATAGACTTTTTTGCTGAGGATACAAAAAACCTCAAAAAAATGCCTCAAGTCGAAAAACTCGCAGACACACTTATTTTACTTTGTATAAATCTGCCTGAAAAGATTTCTGAAATAGAAGAAAATTTTGCTGACTTGCGCTTTTCTGCTGATAGTCATGAAATATTGAAAAATCTATTTGATTCGAATAAAAATGGAAACGAAAGACGAATGAATTATTCGATTTTGTCGGAGAAAGCACAGAAACGTTTAAATCTCATTGAAGAAAAATTCTGGAAAGATGATTTCGATGGGAAAAGAATTGAAAAAACAGATGAGAAGTACGAAGCATCACTGAACAACTGTCTGTTGATAAAAAAAGATATTGAGCTGAATCAAATGCTTGCTCGGATAAAAAGCAGACTCAAATTGGTTCATGAAGAAAGTGAAAAAAAGGAACTTCTAGAAAAGCTGGTCAGAATACAACAAGAGTTGAAAAAGATTGACAAACATATACAACCATCTGACTTCTTCGTGAAATAACTCGGAGAATGAAGAGTTTAGGAAAAATAACTGCATTGAAGGAATTTATTAAATATGAGTAAAAAGAAGAAGAGCACAAAAAGTAAGCCAAGTAAGCCTGCGAAAAAGACTGAACCGACAAAAACAAAGAAATCCACTAAGGAAAGCACAGTAAAAACTTCGTCTATGAAAGATGCAAAGAAGTCTGTGAAAAAAGCAGTTGCGAAGAAGCCTGTAGCGAAAAAGCCAGCTGCGAAGAAGCCAATCGCTAAGAAACCAGTTGCGAAGAAGCCAGTCGCGAAGAAGCCTGTCGCGAAGAAGGCAGTTGAGAAGAAGCCAGTTGCGAAGAAACCAGTCGCGAAGAAGCCAGTTGCGAAGAAAACAGTCGCGAAAAAGCCAGTTGCGAAGAAACCAGCTGCGAAGAAGGCTGTTGAGAAGAAGCCAGTTGCTAAGAAACCAGCCGCGAAAAAACCAGCATCGAAAAAACCGGTAAAAACAGAACCATCGAAAAATAACAAAAAAACAACGAAAAATCGCAAAATTGACAATCAGAAACAAAAAAAAACCAAAACAAAGCAGATCAAGGAAGAACTCATTGAAGATGATGAAGCGATTATTGATATCGAAAAAGACCTGAAAAGTGCTGAAGTTGACATCGAAATTGAGGAGGAAATCGAAATCGACGAAGAGGAAGTTGACAGCACGGTACCAAGTGAAGAAGATGAGGTTGAAGTTACTGGCACCGACGAGTTATCTGACATTAGCAAGCAGATATCGAAACAAACATATGAAGTCGATCATACTTCGGGTGAACCGCGTCCGAAAATTCACTCTGGCGAAACAGAGCAGGTTGACTCTATCATCCAAAAGCTGGTTGAATGGGCAAAATCACGGGGTGATATAATTTCTTATTCACAACTCAACGAATTTCTGCCCACCGAGTTGATTTCACCAGAAAAAATGGATGCAATAATCGTCAAACTCGATGAATTAAGCATAGAAATCATCGACGATGAAGACACATACGAAGAAGACCTTGATTTAAGCCGTGAAGCGGTTGAGCAAGAAGAGACTGAAACAAGCAAAATAGACGATCCTGTGCGCATGTATCTGGTGCAGATGGGTGAGATTCCGTTGTTTAAACGTGACCAGGAAATTGAACTTGCCAAGAAAATCGAGCTAAAACGGATGCTATTCCGCAAAATGGTTCTCGAAAACTTCATGGCACAAAAGATGTCAGTAGATATTATCGAAGAAGTTAAGAAGGGTGCACTCGCATTTGACCGTACTTTCAAGGTCGGGGGAGACAGCATCACGAAAAGCGATATGAAATCAAGGCTGAATGAGAACGTAAACACTATAACCAAGATGATAGAAATCTGCCATGACGAATACAATATTGTTGCAGGTAAAATGAATTCTCAACGCAGATTACTGAGTGCAGCACAGAAATATTCGCGCATTCCGACTGTCAGCATCCCCGGCAGAAGTCAGGTTAGACGCAGGCTTCGAAAGGGACGGATTCTGCTTGAAGAACTCAAGATTCAGACCAAGAAAATCAAGCCGATGATGGATGCCTTAGATGGGGTGCTTAAAAAGATGACCTGGATTCAGGATGAAATCAACCGTCTGTCTGAATTCGATTTTGCTCAGGACAGAATAAATCAGCTTGAGGATGAGCTTTTCGAGCTTCAAATGCTGGTTCTTGAAACTCCAGGCGAACTTCGCAGGCGTGTAAAGGAGATGAAAAGACGTTTTGACGAATATGAGGAGGCGAAACGCAAACTTTCCGAAGGCAACCTGCGTCTTGTTGTTTCAATTGCTAAGAAATACCGAAATCGGGGGCTTTCGTTCCTTGATTTAATTCAGGAAGGCAACACAGGCTTGATGAAAGCGGTTGAGAAATACGAGTACAAACGCGGGTATAAATTTTCGACGTATGCGACATGGTGGATTCGTCAGGCTATCACGCGCTCAATTGCTGACCAGGCGCGAACAATACGTATTCCGGTGCATATGATTGAGACTATGAGTAAATTGCGCAATGTCAGTAAAAAGCTTTTGCAGGAGCTTGGTCGCGAGCCTACACTTGAGGAACAGGCGGACTGTGCGGGTATCTCACTTGATGAATGTAAACGAGTTCTGAAAATAAGTAAGCATCCTATTTCGCTTGACAGACCAATCGGCGACAGTGACGACAGCGACTTTGGCGATTTTATCAAGGATGACAACGTTGTCTCGCCCTTAAATGCCGCTTCCCACGAAATGCTGAAAGAAGCGATTACATACGTTCTGGAGACGCTTGATTTTAGGGAGCGTGAAATTATCAAGCTTCGGTATGGCATCGGAGACGGTTATACCTGCACTCTTGAGGAAGTCGGGAAAATGTTCAACGTAACCAGAGAGCGTGTCAGACAGATTGAAGCAAAGGCGATTCGCAAGTTGCAGCACCCGACGCGTTCACGAAAACTCAAGGGTTTCCTCGATTATTATGCTGGCTCATTGGAACAGGAGCAGGAAGAAGCATCCAAGGAAATTGAAAGTTCGATAATTGACCCTCAAAGCGAGACTTTGAGCAAGGATACGATTGAAATTGTAACCAGTAACGATTTGACAAATAGCCAATCAGACTGAAATTTGTAGACAGTTGAGGAAGTTTTGTTTTGGCTGAAATAAGCATTTTTTTTGCTTGCAATGTATTTTATCCCAAATTGACCAATATCTGAATTGACTTGTGAAATTAAAACAATATAATATATAAAATATAAAAAACTGAGGTGAAATTTATTAATTCTTTAACATGTGAGGAAATACATTATGGAGAATGAAACTAAAACCAAGAAGGCTGGGAATTGTGGTTGTGAATACGGTTTTTCGGACATTATACCGAAATTCATGAAG
>JAIOTL010000159.1 GCA_021106775.1 Planctomycetota bacterium
AGTTTGCGAATGGCCGAAAGTCATGTCATTTGAAAATTATAACGATGATGCGGATATTACCTATCCGTTTGTTGATATCTATGATGATGTCATTCTCGAAGGTTGGACTACAACAAACAATTTTCAAGGTGATAATCGTCTGGATGTGTTTAGCGGTCCTGGTTACAATGCTTCCGATGGTGATAGTGCCCTTCGGCTACACCCGGGTATTGATCAGGCAATTCAGGAAGTAAGCGGTTTTGTCACAGGGCAACAATATTCACTTACTTTTGATCTCGCACGAACCGGTGTATGGAATGACCGTAGCGGTGATAATGACTATTGGTCAAACGTTGCAGCGGGTATCCAAGGAGTGGAAATTTATACAAATGGTACCTGTATCGGCAGAGTTACGACGTATGTTGCTTTCGATACAAACTTGATTTTTGGTGAAGATCCGTTTACTTATTCAACATATTCATTATTTTTTACGGCCGTGGCGCCCGAAATTGAATTTCGATTTGATATTTTTGATACAAATTCTTTAGGTGGTGTCGCTCTGGATAACTTGAAAATTGACGCAGAGCCAGAACCTTGTAATTGTCCAGATTCTGATGGTGATGGTATTCCTGATGTATGGGACCAATGCCCCAATACTCCGGCAGATTCATGCACGAATGAACACGGTTGCCTTTGCGAAGGGCTTTACACAGAAGAACAAGTGAATCAGATGGTAAGTAATATTTTGACATGGGGAGATACCAACAATGATGGTAAGATAGGCCTCGCAGAAGCTATTCGCGCTTTACGTATAACATCAGGAGTAACACTGCCATAATTTTTGAAGAATCGTTTATGGATAACCGAGGACGTTCTTCAAGGAAGTTTGAAATAAGTTGGAATGAAGTTGAGTACAACCTACTGATATTTCAATTAAATGCGTCTAACAATCGGCTGAACTCGGGCTGGGAAAGCTCACGCTTTCCCAGTCGGTTAGCCGTGTCGTGCTCTATTTGATTCCACCAAAAAAATATTGCAACCTGATACGTAATACGTTACATTGTAGCTTATGATTACAAAATTTAAGAGCAAGGGATTGAAGAAACTGTTTGAAGCTGGAGATATTACGGGCATTCAACCACAACATACACAGCGACTTCGAAAAATTCTCGCACTTCTTGAGACAGCCGATAAGATCGAAGATATGGATTTATCTGGTCTAAGTTTACATGCGTTGAAATGAAATAGAAAAGGAACTCATGCTGTCAAAGTAAGCGGAAATTGGCGTGTTACTTTCAAAATCATTGACGGTGATGTTGTTGACGTTAATTATGAGGATTATCACTAAAAGGAGTTTGCAATGAGAATGTACAATCCTCCTCATCCTGGAGAAATCATCAGAGAATTTTGCACCGAGCCTTTGGGCTTAACTGTTACGAGTGCAGCTAAATCATTGGGTGTTAGCAGAAAAACCTTCTCGGCATTGTTAAACGGCCGTTCAGGGATCAGCCCTGAAATGGCAATGAGGCTTTCAAAAGTATTCGGTCGCTCCCCAGAGGGTTGGCTTAAACTTCAACTGCAATTTGATTTGTGGAGAACAGAGCGGCGCGTAGATCTAAAAAACCTCAAACGCCTTAAAGCTGCATAAATTTTCAACAATTACGAAGGATAACAATGCAAATGAAGCTGCCGTGAAGAATCCGGGCGGTTTAACGAAAATACCGTGCAATTTCGGTATGCTTTTGGCACGCAGATTATTTGTGGGCATTATACTTTTATGAATTTCCAAATTTGTACCTTTTTTAACCTTTTATGGTTGTCTGTGGAAATCCTGGCTGCCACTGACCGCCGGCATTAAAAGCGTGAGATATGAAAACCATAAATAGAACAATAATCACAGTTTTACCAAAAAGACCATATATTGATTGGGCGAATAGCTTCGATGATGGCGGTCCAACCATGGACCCTGAATCTATTCATGCAACGTCATTACTCATTCCAGAAAAATATGATAAATTAAACTATGAGCAATTTTTAAAAAAGAACTATCAAATCATTTTTGAGGAAGAGTTGGCTGCATGGATGGATGATTCCGATTTGTGGCCTCCTAAAAGAGATTACGATTTGTTTACACAATGGTTTCAAGTAATAGCTTCAGACGCCGTTTTTGATTTTGGCAAGGATCCTATAGTGGCTGAAGACTATTGAGCTTTTAACAAGGAGGAGTTCTGGGACGTTTAAGTGATCAATATTTCAAGGAACGTCCGCCCGCTGGTATTCAAAAAAGACAGTTGTTGGCCTTTAACGAGACCTCAAATCTTATCTTGCTTTTAATATTTTCACTGTATTATATTTTTAATCGATAATTCATAAAGATATAAAAGAGTTGAATAATTCAAAAGAAATATTTCCCACAATTTAACTTAATATACGAATACGTGTAAATATTTTCCAGATATATACTCCTACATCATGGAAAGATTTTATATTTATCAATACTGTTGGCCTTCATAGGAAATGAAACATAAAGATAACAAAAGCATTGGGCAAGTATTAAAACATCTTCGGATGTATGGGTTCGATGCTAAAGCCATGCTTGAACGTAAAAAGAAATCTTGTGATGTAATTGCAGGATATAGAAATAATATTTATTACATCGAAATTAAGGATAAGCTTGGCCCTAAAAGACCTGGGAATTATATTCTTAAATATGGCTATAATAGTACAGCAAATAAAATTATAGAGAATGCAGTTGAACAACTTAGGTCAATGCCTGATATTGAAAAATGTTTTAGAATTATTTGGTTCATAGTTCCTGAAGATGATGATGAAGAGTTTATACTTGGAAACATTATTTCGACATTGTACGGTTTTCAAAGGGTTGGCCTTCAACGAGGTGATTTGAATATTGAAATGGATTGTTTTTATTTCTTAAATAATCCATTTATGAAATTTATCGATCTTGACTGTGTTATTATACAAACTGTATCTGGCTTGGTTTTTTGTCTTAATAATTATTCTCAAAATTATTCAAGACTTCGAAAATCTAAATTCTACGCTATGCACAAACGAAAAGATGGTGTGATTGATCCTGTAATCTTAGAAAAAGAAAATTGTTGTATTGTTGCATCCCCCAATAAACCCAAAAGCGAAATGATGATGCAGGAAATTCTAAGGAAATACAAATTTCACAAGATATGGGTCATAGAAAAAGAAAAGCATTTGGGGTTATCAGAAACATTTACTGTCAAAATGCCAAAGGGCCAACAAAGGCATGCACGCTGATTCCAAAAGCCTTGCGGCTTTTGGTCCAGGTGATGCATTATACAGCTAATAGACATAGGTAAAACATGAGTATTCAAGATGAAATAACTGAAAGAATTGGGGTGCATAAATTAGCACTTACAATTTTAAAAGAATTTAATTGGCTTGAAAGAGAACAACCAATATCTGATCATGGTATTGATTTTCAAATCGAAATTGTCGAAGATGGAAAGCCAACAGGTATGTTGTATGCCATTCAAATGAAATCTGGTAAAAGCTATTTTAAGGAATTTACCGAAAAAACAATAGTGTTCCGAGGTGAAAAAAAACACTTGTCTTACTGGATAGATTACTCTTTGCCAGTTATTTTAGTTTTGTATGATCCAGAAGACGATAACCTGTATTGGAATTTTGTAACTAAAGAAAATACTAAAGAGACTAAAAAAGCGTGGAAAATTGAAATACCCAAAACAAATATCCTCTCAAAAGAGAGTAAGGATGAAATAGAGAGTTTTTATATCAATACGAATGTTTTTACTCTCCTAAAGACTGATGACACATCTCATGCTCTAAGTCGGAGAATAAGCGTAAAATTACTCCATAAGAAAGACACTTCAAAATATATAATAAAACAAAAGATCCCTCATTTCATTGAAAAGTTAAAAAGGTCAGATTATTTTCGAAATGAAATTGTTTCTAAAAATCATAAAAACAAATTAGCTGATTCTATATGGGTTTACACTTATAAAACGCTTGAACAGTTTAACCACGGACTACCTCATTGCACCGCAGTATGGAATAATCCCAAATCTAAAAGTCCAGCTACTTTAGCAAGTTATGATGAATGTGTTAATAATGATATTCACATAAAATGGGGGAATGACACAATACCTGATGCATTTATTGAAAATAATGAGATGCCAAAAGGTAAATACTTAAAACTAATCGATAATTTCATAAATGAAGCTAAGATAGAGTACGGAAGGATCTATGATCTGTTCTTTAAATACAAAGAATCTAATATAGAAAAAATGAAGATAGAAATACTTCAGAATGAAGAAAGATTTAATCAATTCCTTTCGGAAGACTATGACCAATCTTATCCACCAAATGAGTGTAAGGACCTTGATCAAGAAATACAGAATCTCAGCGCTTCTATTGATAACATTTATATTGTTATTAAAGACAAAAAAAGAGATGACGATAACATAATTTATTGCATAAACATGTATTTAAATAGCAGCTTAGAAAACCTTGAAGCTATAAAATATGAGAGGAAAAAAGCTGTATA
>JAIOTL010000412.1 GCA_021106775.1 Planctomycetota bacterium
TCTTCGCGTTCTTAGTGGCAAAACTCTTTAATTCTTAATCTTAATTTTTTTGTGATTTTCGTGGTAGAAATTCTTATTTCTTCCTATCAATGTCAGGCAAGATGCTTGACCCACTATTTTCTCTGTGTTCTCTGTGTCTCTGTGGCAAAAAATGAAGGACGATTAATCAAGCGATTTTAGGTGGTCGTTGAGTTTGCTGATTTTGTCAAGCGTTTCCGCAAGCGTCGTTTTATCCTTTTCGACGAGGGTTGCAGGTGCTTTCTTCACGTAATTCTCATTTCCGAGTTTTTTCTCAATCCGCTCACAAAACTGAGTCAGATTCTCAATTTCCTTGCGGAGGCGTTCTTTCTCAGCGGTAAAATCAATCAAACCTTCAAGCGGAATTATTACTTCGATGCTGTCAACAACTGCTGCCGCCGACTTCGCAGGTTTCTCAAGCCCTGCATCCGCCTTGATTTCCTCGATTTTGCACATCTTCTTCAGACCCTCGAACAAAGGCTTTAACGCGGAAATCTTTTCGCTGTCCTCACCTGTCAGAATCAGCGTAGGAATCTTCGTTTGCTCGGTAACACCCTCCTGAAGCGAGCGAATCCGGTTAATTTCGAAGATAATCTTGCGCATCGTCGTAACAATGTCTTTCGCATTCGAATCCGCAGGAATTTTCTCAGGATTGGGATAATCCGCAATGATGCAGGCTGCTGGCAGTCCGTTAACACCAGAATCCTCCTGAATCTTTTCGAGTTTTTGCCAGATTTCCTCGGTGATAAACGGCATAATCGGGTGCATCAGGCGCAGAAGCATGTCAAGCGAGTTCACAAGCGTCGTTTGTGCCCAGGACTTTGCGTCAGAACCGTCGGAAAGCCAGAGTCTCGGCTTAATCACCTCGACATAGAATGAGCAGAAATCATCCCAGAACAACGAGTAAATTTCCTCGCATGCCTCCGAAATCCTGTATTTATCGAGAGTTTGCTTAATTCTGATAGTTCCTTCGCGCAGACGTTGTAGCATGAAACGATCTTCAACAAACGGCGACAGTCCGGTCATGGGTTTGTAACCCTCGCACTGCCTCAGCACGACGCCGGTACTCACCTGCCAGATTTTGTTCATAAACCGCTTGCCCTCTTCAAGCTTCGGTATAAAAACCTCGAATTTAGGTACTTTTATTGAAGAAGTAGTGGCACAGGCATCCTTGCCTGTGTGTTTTCTATCTTCTAACCAACCTTTAATGAACAACCATTTATAATTTTCAGGACTTTCAGTTAATTCAGCTTTAAGAGGATTTCTCACAATGTATTCACATTTCTCAACAAATTCTTTATCATTTCTTATAATTCTGTCGAAGTATTCATCTAACCAAATAACTCCTTTTGTTCCATGTAATTCATTAATTTTGCTTGCTGAATAACTTTTTATACTATGCATTATTTCTGACAAAGAATAATATTTCTGATTTTCTTCTAAAGGTTGCAGAATCAAATGTACATGGTCTTTCATTACAACTGCAGCATAAAGTTTGTATTTCGTTTTGTTATGGAAAATTATGCTATCAAAAATAATTTTCTTATCTTCACTGTTCAAATCAACTTTCTTTGTTCGAAATGTAATAAAGTATGTTCTACCAGGTTCTTCAAAGTGGGGTAGATTTCTTTTATGAAACTTGAAAGATTCTATCTTATTGTCTTTTTTGTCAGGCAAGGATGCCTGACCCACTTTGTTTTCTTTTGGATTTGATTTATCTGCAAGTTGTTTTCGGTCGGTGCGAAGCCGAATATCCTGACCCTCGGTGGTCATTGACATAAACGAGTACCTAAGCGCATCCGTTCCATAAACCGGATAAATTTCAATCCTGTCCTTAGGAATTACATTTTTGCCCGTGCCGAGGTCGTATTTACCATGAATCTCATCCTCGCCACCTTCAATCGCCTTCACCGGGTCAATGCCGTTACCGCGAGATTTCGACATAATATCGCCAAAATCGTCTAAAATTGTGCTGTGAATGAAAACATCGTGAAAAGGCACATTTCCGATAAACTTCATACCCATCATTATCATGCGAGCAACCCAAAGAGCAATAATATCACGGGCAGTCGAAAGAACGTTGGTAGGATAATAATATTCAAGGTCTTTTGTTGTGCGAGGCCAGCCAAAGGTTGAAATAGGCCAAAGCTGCGATGAGAACCAGGTGTCAAGCACATTCGGGTCTTGAATCAGGTTGTTTCCGCCGCATTTCGGGCATTTTGTCGGCTTGCTTTCAACGTCTGGATCAGGCGGCAGAATCGGCTCAATATCATCGGGTATGTACGCCAACTCGCCATCTTCGTTGAGTTCGATATTTTTGCTGCAATCCTTGCAATACCAGATCGGCATGCGATGTCCCCACCAGAGCTGACGGCTTATGCACCAGTCGGGCGTGGAATCGAGCCAGTCCAGATAGACTTTTTTCCTGCTTTCTGGATGAGATTTCACTTTATCGTCAATAGCAACTTGCTTTGCAAGTTTCACCAACGGCGTCATCTTGACAAACCATTGATTCGAGAGATATGGCTCAACAACATCGTCACTGCGATAACAATGCGCAACCGCATGCATGTGGTCCTCGATTTTCACGAGGAAACCGAGTTCTTTCAGGTCTTTGACGACGGTTTTACGCCCTTCTGTCGCTGCGAACAAACCCTGATATTTCCCAGCATGTTCGTTGAGCGTTCCATCCTCGTTGAGAATATTTATCTGCTCAAGATTATTGCGCAATCCGCAGGCGTAGTCGTTGGGGTCGTGCGCAGGCGTAACTTTTACCGCACCTGTTCCTTTTTCCTTGTCCGCGAGAATGGCATCTGCGATTATTGGAATTTCGCGGTTCATAAGCGGAAGAATAACCGTTTTGCCGACAATATCTTTATATCGCTCATCATCAGGATGCACCGCAACCGCAGTATCGCCAAGCATCGTCTCGGGTCGCGTGGTCGCAACCTGAATGAATCTTTGCGGATCGTCTTTAAGCGGGTATTTTATGTGCCAGAAATGAGACTGCACATCCTTGTGAACGAGTTCGTCGTTGCTGAGAGCGGTTCTGCATCCCGGGCACCAGTTTATCAGTCGTTTACCTCGATAAATCAGTCCATCATCGTATAATTTCATGAATACATAACGCACTGCATACGAAAGGTCAGCATTCATCGTGAACGCAAGCCTGCGCCAATCACAGGAGCAACCGAGTTTTTTGAGTTGCGTAATAATTCGTTCCTGATAAAAATCCTTCCACTCCCAGATGCGCTTAACCAGTGCTTCACGCCCGATTTCATGTCTGGTTTTGCCCTCTTCCTTGTAAAGCCGTTTTTCCACAACCGATTGCGTTGCAATGCCTGCGTGGTCAACGCCTGGAAGCCAGAGCGTGTTGAAACCGAGTTGTCTGTGATATCGAATGAGAACGTCCTGAATCACGTTGTTAAGCGCGTGTCCGAGGTGCAATGCGCCGGTTACGTTTGGTGGAGGAATTACAATTGTGTAAGGTTTGCGGTTGACATCTACATCGGAGTTGAAAAATCCGTTTTTATCCCAAAAATCATACAAACGTTGCTCAATTTCCGAGGGATTATATGCGCTGCCTGTTTTGCCGCCCTCAGTTTTGTGACTTTTCTCAGCCATTTTACAAACCTTACTGTCTCAGATATGAAAAACAGAAAAAATACCAAAACACTGGCATTTAACAAGGATTAATACTATGAGATAAATGATTGAGTTCAATGATTTTTGCTTTAGACACTGATGGTTTATTATGAGGTGAATAATCATACTTTTCTTTCGACTTGGCAAATTGATGTGTGCTTGCAAAATAGCATAACACAAGCAGTTGTATGATTGCATTTCATCCATAATTTGACGCTAAATCGATTTCACAGGAATCTAATCAAATGTACAACGATTACATCTGAATAACGCCTGCAAAACGCTAACTATCGCTAAATCGATGCCTATGCTAAACCATGTAATTGACAGGCAAGATGTCTGTCCTACAGATGTTTGTGTTGTCATTCTGAAGGAGCAAAGCGACTGAAGAATCCAGGATAGTCCAGAGAAACATAAGGATTGCTGAAATTCATATTTTCCAATGAATATAAAGATCCACGTTCAGAATTTTTCATACATAATACATTTGAAGGCAATCCACATTTTTTGTTTCGCTAGCCTGGATTCTTCGCTGCGCTCAGAATGACACGATGTGTGTGTTCTATTCAAAAACCTTACTTTGTAAGGGAAGCAATGTTTACTTCTTTGTATTGAATGTATTTAGCTGGGTCAAAGCAGCCTGCGAATTTAGGGCTTAGTCCTTCTTGATATTCACCAAGATATGTTATCTCAGTCAAAATTAATGCTTCACCTTCAAAAGCAAAATACATATATTTCCCGTTAGGTAATTGATAATAATGGTCGGTAATTGGGATACCAATTCCGTTCTCAATTATAAATCTCACCGTTTGTTGCGGAGTTTCTTCACAACCATTTGATTCAATAATATCAATAACATCTTTCTCGTTCATCCCAATTTTAATCAAACTGTCTGTATGACAGTTGGTGCAAGCCAAAATAATAATCAAAAGAAA
>JAIOTL010000416.1 GCA_021106775.1 Planctomycetota bacterium
GAGCCGAGAAGGTTTTACATTCCGCATCATCTCTATAGCAAGTCTAAGGAAAACATTCGAGATGCTGAGAACCGGCACCTTCAAGCGCGAATATCTCTGGAATCTTATTCACACATTGGCTAAAAAACCTGAATGGACACCCGAAAAAATACTCGACAGAAACAAAATATTGCCGACACTCACAGAATCAGAGGTCATTTCAATTATCGATGGTGAATTATTGAAACCCGCAAATGAACACAACCTTAACAAAATAGATGCAAAAAAATACGTTGAGATGTTGATTAATCATTACATGGGTAAAGTTATGCACAAATGCAATGTCAAGGGCAGATTCTCAGGCAACAAGGTTTCAAAGTTGATTCGAGTCCAAATCCATCAACTGATTGAGCAAAATTATTGAAAATGATAAAATACCTTGAAAATACAGGTATGCACATGGGTAAAGAACAGGACAAGGATGATTTTACTGAAAAAGTGCGCAAAGGGAAAATCGACGATGAATCACTAGTCGGCCAGCTTTTTATCGCGCTTTCTTCATGGTGGTATTCCGCACAAATGCCTGTTGTTGGTGTAAGTCGAAAGGATTTGTCGCAAATTATCACGCCTGGACGCTTAAATGAGCTTTTAGTGAAATTGCAGGAAAAGCTTGCACAATTTAATCTTGAGCTTGTTGAGTATAAATTTAATCGTCAGCAAATGTACTGCCTGCGTTCCAGTATTGTCGCGCCTTCGTTGTTGAACGAGAAAGAGCAGTCTTTGCTTGGTGTGATTATTCATCATATTTATTATCCACTGATGATTGAGAATCGGCAGAAGGAGATTACTTCGGGGAAGCATCTGTTCAGCACGTCGGAGCATCTTGATTCTGAGTTATCAGCAAAGATTGAGCCTGAGCAATTGCTACGAGATAAGAAATCCGGCGATAAAACGCGGAAAGCACCGCATATTGAAGTTGAAATACTGCGTAGAAAGCTCATCGGTAAATATTACAACAGTAAAACTGAGCTTGACCGTCTAATCTTGAGACTTGCAGACCTCGGTTACATCATTCAGGAAAAAAAACTCATTTTTTTTGGTCCGCGCACATTATTCGAATTTCCACTTGAATCTCTCGAAGAAATCGCTGAATCTGTCGCTTTGCTCTTAAAGTAGTCTTTAATGTGTATAACTGACTGTTGAAAAGTCAGTCAATACAAAATTATATTCAACATTTTGCCGATTCTGACAAATACAACAATGAAACAGCAAAAACTTATACTTTTGAAAGGATATGAGATAAACTTTGTATAAATCTTGAAATTTTTCAAGATTTTCAAAACAGTGTAATAATGTTTTTTATTGCGTTCGAGTGAAAACGCTTTTGAACCAATTCACAATTTAATTGAATGCTTCAATGAATAAAAGAAAACCATTGACAGAAATAATCAGACTTGAGAATAAAACTCTCAAATTCACGTGTTCACTTTGTGGCAAACAGATGATTGCCTTAGAGAATTTGTCGGGTATGCAGGCGAGGTGTCCGCTTTGTCAAAATCTTTTTACCATTCCGCATGTTAAAGACATTTCAAATGAAGATACAGTAGTTAAGTCGACTCAGCTCATCAGGAGTCAGGATATTGAAAACTCTAAGATGTATAAACCTCAGAAAATCAAACCTTTCAAGAAGAAAGTGATTGATGATGACGAAGAAAACACAAGCAAATTTCTAGATAGTATTTTATCGAAAAGTGTTTATTCAACGAAAAAGCTACTAAAGACCACGAAAAAATTAAAAAAGGACGATGTTTCAGCATATTTCATGGATTTTGAGGTAGTTGAACGTCTTGGTGGTGGTGGTATGGGTGCGGTTTTTTTAGTTCGAAAAAACAAACATGATTATGCGCTAAAACTCCTCGACCCGAGTCTGACCAACGAATCTACTTATCTTAAACGTTTTGAACAGGAAGCTTATCTTCTTTCACAAATACGGCATGAAAATGTTGTACGTGTTTACGATTTCGGGGTTCACGAGAATCGACCGTATATTCTGATGGAGCATTGCAATGGACCGAGTCTTCGTGCACTTGTAAGGAAAAATGGATCAATGCCTTGGCCTCTTTCAATTGCTGTAATCAAAAGCGTCGCAGAAGGATTGCGTGAAGCATTTAATCATGGCATTGTACATCGAGATATTAAGCCTGATAACATACTTTTCAAATACGATGAGCGCAATCATGTGAAATTGGTGGATTTCGGACTGATTAAGCAGATGGGCAAAATAAAGGTCAAACCTCAGAAATTAAAACTGTCAAAACAGGACTGGATACGTATTATCGAGGATTTTACACGACAAATAAAGCGAGTGTACAAGGGGCGTGACCGAAATTTGAGCTGGCAAAGCAAAGTCTCGATTATTCTTAACAAAGTGCGAGAGAATTTCAGATGGAACAGAGATATTGATATTGACGACGAATTATTGAACTCATTCAAGGAGCTTGACGAATTGGTTTCAGGCGAACACTCACTTGGTTTGACGCGTTCGGGAGAGTGTTTCGGTACACCGAAATACATGGCACCAGAAATGTGGCTTGAAGTTCCTTCAGACTTTCGTGCTGACATGTTTGCGTTGGGTATAACATGGTTTTGGATAGTAAGCGGGAGTCATCCTTTTTCAGGTGGGAACGTAAGTGAAACAATGTATTCTATCTTTAATAATCGTCCGATGCCGATTGAGAATTTTGTACATGTAACACCTCGTTCAGCAAAGGCGATGTTGGAATGTCTGATGTCGAAGCTGCCGGAGCAGCGTTATCAGTCTTATGACCTTTTGATTGAAGATTTGGGCAGATTGTTGCGTGGTGAGGAGCCGGTGATTGACTCACTAGGTGAAACCATGATTTTGAATGAAGCTGTTAAATTCGACGATACAGACATGGAAGCTGAATTTCTTTACGAGAAGCTCAAGATATTTGTGAAAAAAGTCGGTATTGACAATGACTTTGTTGATTTTGGAACAGAATAATCTTGCTTAACTGTGAAATCCAGCTGGATTTAATATTCAGTATTGGAAATAAAACAAAACGGAGTAATTCATGAGCATTTACAAAGCTTACGATATTCGAGGGATTGTTCCTGACGAACTGAACGATCATCTTGCTGAGAAAATTGGAATCGGATTTGCGAATTTTATGCAGGAGGAAGCGGGAAAAGAGGACCGCAACATTGTAACTGCAAATTGCATGCGCGGCTCGGGAAAAGGTTTGCTCAGTTCACTTCATGCTGGGATGTTGAAAGCAGGAGCAAATATCATACATATCGGGCTTAGTTCAACACCAATGTTTTATTTTGCTGCTGGTTTTCTTGGAGTAGATGGTGGGATTGCTTGCACTGCATCGCATAATCCCTCGCAGTACAACGGTTTCAAGATGGTAAGAGCAGGAAATCGTCCAGTATCGGAAGATTCTGGTATCAGGGAGATTGAAAAACGCGTTGCTGACCTGAAATTCAGATTCGGTCAGGAGCAAGGAGATATCAGATATTCTAAGATTTTTAGTGAATATGAGCAGAAATTGTTGGGTTTTGCCAAAAACACAGACAAAAAACTGAGAGTCGCTGCCGATGCTGCTAACGGAATGGCTGGAACATACAAACCGATTCTTGATAAGCTTGGATTTGAGTTGACATCGATGTTTTTCGAACCTGACGGGACTTTTCCAAATCACGAAGCAAACCCACTTAAAATTGAGAATTTAAGCGCAATTCAGGCAGTAATGCTTGGAAAACAATATGATTTCGGTGTTGCATTTGATGGAGATGCTGACCGGGCAATGTTTCTCGATGAATCAGGACAAGTTGTACCTGCAGATATCATGACAGCGTTGATTTCGCAGACGGTCTTAAAGGAACATGCTGGTAGTGCCATTGTTTACGATGTACGTTCGTCGCGAATTGTGCCTGAACTTGTGAAAAACCTCGGTGGCACTCCTGTTCGCGATAAGGTCGGACATTCGTTCATTAAGGAGACGATGC